>JAEZXM010000121.1 GCA_023419875.1 Pseudomonadota bacterium
GCGGTCGAGACCGGGGGAGTCGTGAACGCGAGCGGGCTCGAGGTGCTCGTGTTGCCGGCGGCGTCCCGGGCCCGGACGGTGGCGCTGTACGAGGTGTTCGCCGTGAGCCCGGAGAGGTTGATGCACGTGCTGGTCGTGGTCCCGGCCAGCGTGGACCCGAGGTAGACGTCGTACGCCACGACCCCGCGGTCGTCGGTGGCGGCGGTCCAGCAGATCGTCACCGAGGTGCTCGTGAGGTTCGACGCGGCGAGGTTCGTCGCGGGGGTGGGCGGCGTGGTGTCGGCGGTGGAGATGGCCACCGTCACGGTGACGGCGGTCGAGGTCCGGTTGTTGCCCGCCGCGTCGTACGCCCGCGCGGTGTAGGACTTCGTGCCGTTGTTCGCCGACGTCAGGGCCACCGTCGTGGACCACGGCGAGGCGGTGTCGTTGACGAGGAGCGTCGTCCCGTCGAGGAACTCGACCCGGGTCACGCCCACGTTGTCGGTCGCGGTCGCGGTCAGGGTGATGGTCTGCGCCGTCGTCACGCTGGTCGCGCTGCTCGCGAGCGAGACGGTCGGAGGGGTCGTGTCGGAGACGGGGATGTTCACCGTCACCGTCACCGGCGACGAGGTCCGGTTGTTGCCGGCGGCGTCATGGGCCCGCGCGGTGTACGACTTGATCCCGTTGTTGGCGGAGGTCAAGGAGACCGTCCGCGTGTACGGCGAGGTCGTGTCCTGCCCGAGGAGCGTCGTGCCGTCGTAGAACTCGACCCGCGTCACGCCCACGTTGTCGGTCGCCGTCGCGGTCAGGGTGATCGTCCGGGCGGTGGTCACGCTGGTCACGTTGCTCCGGATCGACACCGTCGGAGGCGTGGTGTCGCCGGTCGGGATGTTCACCGTCACGCTCACCGCGGCCGAGGTCGCGCTGTTGCCGGCCGCGTCGAAGGCCCGCGCTGTGTACGACTTCGTGCCGTTGTTCGCGGAGGTGAGGGCCACCGTCGTCGCGTACGGCGAGGACGTGTCGGAGGCGAGGAGCGTCGTCCCGTCGTAGAACTCGACCCGGGCGACGCCAACGTTGTCGGTCGCCGTCGCGGAGAGGGTGATCGTCTGCGCGGTGGTCACGCTCGTCGCGCTGCTCGCGAGCGACACCGTCGGCGGCGTGGTGTCACCGCCCGGGGTGAGCGGGATGTTCGTCCCGTTGACGGTCAGGGAGACGAAGGTCACGCCGGTGAAGGCGCCGTTGGCGGTGAACCCCTCGTCCACGGTCTGCCCGGTGCCGATGCTCGTCACCCAGGGCGCGTTGCGCGCGGTGATGTTGCCGGAGGCGTCGGGGGCGGAGATGGTCCCGTGCCAGCCGTTGCCCTGGACCTGGACGGACCCGTTGAACTTGAAGACAGCCTGCCAGCTGGTGACGGCGCTCCCGAAGGAGTTGTTGGTGAAGCGGACGGCGCCGTTGAAGCCGCTCCCCCAGCTCTGGGTGGCGACCACGTCCACCGTCACGCCGCCGGCCGACACGGCCGCAGCGTCGCCCGCGCCGGCGAGGACGCCCAGCGCGACGGCGAGGAGGAGGAACCTTCGAGTGAACTTGAATGACGTCATGGAGCAGTCTCCGACACGGGTAAGCTGCAAGGACCCCCGGCGGGCGCGGGCGCGCCGAGGGCCGCTACACGGGTGCTGCCATTCAGGACACGAGCGCCGAAGCCTACGCTTTCGGTGCGAGTCTTGTCGAGCCAGAACCCTCGCCCTCGGAAGGGAGCGCGGCATGAAGACCGCCGTCATCACGGGCGCCTCGGGCGTGGTCGGCGCCCGCACCCTGCACCACCTGCTCGAGCGCGACGACGTCGCGCGCGTCGTCACCCTCGGACGGCGTCCGCTCCCGGTCCGGCACGAGAAGCTCGTCCCGAGGACCGTCGACCTCCGCAGCCCGGCCGCGATGGAGCCCGAGATCCCCGAGGGCGCCGACGTCGCCTTCTGCTGCCTCGGCACGACCATGAAGCAGGCCGGGTCGAAGGAGGCGTTCCGCGCCGTCGATCGGGGCGCGGTGGTCGCGTTCGGCGAGGCCGCGCGCCGCCGCGGGGTACCGCGGTTCCTGCTCGTGAGCTCGATCGGAGCGAGCGCGCGCTCCCGCAACTTCTACCTTCGCACCAAGGGAGAGGCCGAGGACGGCCTCGCGCAGCTCGGCTTCGCGCAGCTCACGGTGGTGCGCCCGTCGTTCATCGACGACCAGGGCGCGCGCCCCGAAGCGCGGATGGGCGAGCGCCTCACCCTGCCCGTGTTTCGCGCCGTCTTCACCGTGCTGGGGCGGAAGCGCCGCTTCGCGCCGATCCCGGCCGACGTCATCGGGAGAGCGCTGGTCCGGCTCGCGTTCGACGAGACGGCCGAGCGCGTGCGCACGATCGAGAGCGACGCGCTCCACCGGCTCGGCGCGTGAGGCCGGTCCGCGAACGCGGCGCTTCTCACCGAGCGGGCGCCGGGCTAGGCTCGCCCATCTCATGGACCTGCGGATCGCGGTGGCGGCGCAGAACTTCGGCGCGGACTTCCAGGGCCTCGTCTCCGCGCGGCTCCAGCGATTGCTCCAGCCGGGACAGTCCGTCGTCGAGCGCACCATCGACCGCTGGCAGGATCGGGAGTACGTGCGCGCCCGCCTGCTCGGACTTCTCGAGGAGTCCCCGCGGCCGGTCGCGCTCGTCGGGATCTGCATCCGGCCCGATGCCGCCACGCTCGCCGCGTTCCGCGACGCCGGGGTTCCGGTCGTGCTCGTCGACGAGCGGGCCGAGGGAGCTTCGACGGTGGCCTGCGACAGCCTCGCCGGCGGCTACCTCGCCGGCCGACACCTGGCGCAGAGCGGGAGGAGATCGCTCGCGATCGTGTCCGGCCCGGCGCGCGACTACAACGCGATGCAGCGGGTGCGGGGCGTCGCCAAGGCCCTCTCGGAGGCCGGCCTGCCGCTCCCCGGGGATCAGGTGATCGAGGTGCCCAGGTACTCGCGCGAGGACGGCGCGAGAGCGATGGCGAAGGTCCTCGCGCTGCACGGGATCGACGCGATCGCCTGCACGGCGGGCGACGCCTGCGCGGCGGGCCTGCTGGCCGCGGCGCGGGCGCGGAAGGTGAAGGTCCCGGAGATGCTGGCGGTGGTGGGCTACGACGACGCTCCCCTCGCCGCCTCCTCGGATCCCCCGCTCACCACGGTCCGCCAACCTCTCGACGCGATCGCGCGCGAGGTGTTCCGGCTCGCGACCGAGGAGACCGCCGGGATCCTCCTGAAGCCGAGGAC
>JAEZXM010000167.1 GCA_023419875.1 Pseudomonadota bacterium
ACGCAGGTGCGCGGCATCGTGAAGGTCGTGACCGCGATCGCCAACGGCGACCTCTCCCAGAAGTTCGTGCTCGAGGCGAAGGGCGAGGTGGCCGCGCTCGCCGAGACCATCAACTCGATGACCGACACCCTCCGGACCTTCGCCGACCAGGTGAGCACGGTGGCCCGCGAGGTGGGCGTCGAAGGGAAGCTCGGCGCCCAGGCCCGCGTGCCCGGCGTCGCGGGCACCTGGAAGGACCTCACCGACAACGTGAACTTCATGGCCTCGAACCTGACCACGCAGGTGCGCGGCATCGTGAAGGTCGTGACCGCGGTGGCGAACGGCGATCTCACCCAGAAGTTCGTGCTGGAGGCGAAGGGCGAGGTGGCGGCGCTCGCCGAGACCATCAACTCGATGACCGACACGCTGCGCATCTTCGCCGACGAGGTGACCGGCGTGGCCCGCGAGGTGGGCATCGAAGGGAAGCTGGGCGGCCAGGCGAAGGTGCCGGGCGCGGCCGGAACCTGGCGCGACCTCACCGACAACGTGAACCAGCTCGCCGGCAACCTCACCGCCCAGGTGCGCGCCATCGCGGAGGTGTCCACGGCGGTGACGAAGGGCGACTTGACGCGGTCGATCACCGTCCAGGCGCAGGGCGAGGTGGCGGCGCTCAAGGACAACATCAACCAGATGATCGCCACCCTCAAGGAGACGACCGCGAAGAACACCGCCCAGGACTGGCTCAAGACGAACCTGGCGAACTTCTCCAGCATGATGCAGGGCCAGCGGAACGTGGTCTCGGTCGCCCAGGCGCTCATCTCCGAGCTCACCCCGCTCGTGAACGCCCAGCACGGCGCGTTCTATCTTCTGGAGGCCGGCAAGGAGCGCGCCGAGCCCGTCCTGAACCTGATCGCCACCTACGGCTTCGGCGGCCGGAAGACGCTCGCCGGCTCCTACCGCCTGCGCGAGACCCTCATCGGCCAGTGCGCCTACGAGAAGAAGCGGATCCTCCTCTCCTCGGTCCCGCCGGACTTCGTCTACATCGCCTCCGGGATGGGCGAGGCGCCGCCCCGGTGCGTGGTGGTGCTCCCGGTGCTGTTCGAGGGCGAGGCGAAGGCGGTGATCGAGCTCGCGTCGTTCGCCGAGTTCGACCGGAACCACCTGGCCTTCCTCGACCAGCTCATGGAGAACGTGGGCGTCATCCTCAACATGATCAGCTCGTCGATGCGCACCGACGAGCTGCTCCAGGAGCTCAAGCGCTCCAACGCCGAGCTCGAGGCGCAGGCCGGCGAGCTGAACGACAAGGCGCGGCTGCTCGAGCAGAAGAACAACGAGGTGGAGCTGGCGAGCCGGAGCCTGGAGGAGAAGGCCGAGCAGCTCCAGCTCATCTCCCGCTACAAGTCCGAGTTCCTCGCGAACATGTCGCACGAGCTGCGCACGCCGCTCAACAGCCTGCTCATCCTCTCCAAGATGCTGGTCGAGAACCGGGAGGGGAACCTCACCCCCGAGCAGGTCCGCTTCGCGAGCACCGTCTACACCTCGGGCAACGAGCTGCTCTCGCTCATCAACGAGATCCTCGACCTCTCGCGCGTCGAGGCGGGGAAGATGCAGATCGAGGCCGCGGAGGTCCCGGTTCCGTCGCTGCAGGCGTACCTCGAGGTCAACTTCCGTCACGTGGCGGAGCAGAAGAAGCTGGCGTTCGAGGTGGTCGCCGAGCCCGGCCTCCCCGAGGTCCTCTACACGGACGCGAGCCGGGTCCAGCAGATCCTCAAGAACCTGCTCTCCAACGCCTTCAAGTTCACGGAGCGCGGTGCGGTGACGGTGATGCTCGGCCGCCGGCCCGGCCCCGAGGGCACCGACCAGATCGCCTTCGCGGTGCGGGACACGGGCATCGGGATCCCGCAAGACAAGCAGAAGCTCGTCTTCGAGGCCTTCCAGCAGGCCGACGGGACCACGAGCCGGAAGTACGGCGGCACGGGCCTGGGGCTCACCATCAGCCGCGAGATCGCGCGGCTCCTCGGCGGCACCATCCAGGTGGAGAGCGCGCCCGGCGCGGGCAGCACCTTCACGCTCATGCTGCCGGAGCGGTACGCGGGACCGGAGAGCCGGGCCACGGCCGAGTCCTCGTTCGCGCCGGTGGACCAGGTGCCCCACCTGCCGAGCGACGCCGAGTTCGAGGGCCGCGTCGTGCTCCTCGCCGACGACGACGTACGGAACGTCTTCGCCATCAACAGCGTCCTCGAGTCGCGCGGCATGCGGGTCCTCCACGCGGAGAACGGCCGCGAGGCGATCCGCCTCCTCGAGGAGAACCCGCACGTGGACCTGGTGCTCATGGACACGATGATGCCGGAGATGGACGGCCTCGCCGCCATCCAGGCGATCCGCGGCCGCGAGACGTTCCGCGCCCTCCCGATCATCACCCTCACCGCCAAGGCCATGAAGGTCGACCGCGACAAGGCCCTCGAGGCCGGGGCCTCGGACTACGTGGCCAAGCCGGTCGATCCCGACCAGCTCCTCGCGGTGATGCACGGCTGGCTGCCGAGGAACCGGCCGCGAGACGGCCAGGCGGACGGGGCGGCGTGAGAGCCGCGATCGGTTCCCCGAGCGTCTACCCCCCCACGTACGCCCGCACCCAGTTCGCGAGGACCCGCTCCGCGAGCGGCGTCTCCCGGATGGACGCGACCGCCTCGTCGCCGAGGCCCGGGCGCGCCGCGTCGAGGTCGGCGCGGCACTCGGTGCAGACGAGCCGGTTGCGCGCCGCGTCGAACTCGGGGTGGAACTGGACCGTCCGGATCCCGCCGTGCGCGAAGGACTGCACCGGCGTGTGGTCGTTCCCTGCGAGCACCGTCGCGCCCGCGGGCGGATCGGGGACGTGATCCTCGTGGTTCTCCTGCACGAGGAGCGCGGCGGGGAGGCCGGAGAACAGCGGGTCCCGCCGGCCCTCCTCGGTGAGCGCGATCTCGCGAGTCCCGACCTCCGGGCCCTTCGGGTTCCGCTCGACCGTGGCGCCCAGGGCGCGGGCGAGGAGCTGGTGCCCGAAGCACACGCCGAGCACCGGCACCCGAGACGAGACCTCCACCAGCCAGGCGCCGGTCCGCTCCATCCACGGCTTCCGGGCGGTCACGCTGTCGCGCGACCCGGTCACGACCACCCCGGCGATCCGGTCCCGGGCGGGGAACGGCTCGCCCCGGACTGCGTCCACGACCACCACCTCGGGCGCGAGCAGCCGCTCGAACCAGTCGGTGAACTCCCCGAACCGCGCGCGGGCCTGCGGGGTGGGCGTCCCGGTCCGGACGACGAGGATTCGGCGCATGGTATTGTCGTTCTCCCTTTCGCCCCGACGTGCAACGCCGGGTCCACGAGCCGCCGCTCCGGTCCCGCCCTGCGGGCAGCGCGGCGGCAGCGGGGGCAGACCGCGGTGCACGCACGGTGGGCACCGAGGTGCCCGGAGACCGGGCACGCGAGGAGGCTGCACGAATGCTGGTCGTCATGCATCCACACGCCACCCCGCAGCAGGTGGAGGCGGTCGTCGAGAAGATCCGGGCCCTCGGGCTCACGCCGAACCCCATCCCCGGAGCGCAGCGGGTGGCGATCGGGATCACCGGCAACAAGGGTCCCCTCGATCCCGACCAGTTCACCTTCCTCCCCGGGGTGGCCGACGCGATCCGCGTCTCCCAGCCGTTCAAGCTCGTGTCGCGCGAGGTGAAGGAGGAGGACACGATCATCGACGTGGGCGGGGTCCCCCTCGGCGGCCCGGACCTCGCCATCATGGCCGGGCCCTGCTCGGTCGAGTCGAAGGAGCAGATCCTCGAGACCGCACGTGCCGTGAAGAAGGCCGGCGCTCGTTTCCTCCGCGGCGGCGCCTACAAGCCGCGCACCAGCCCGTACGAGTTCCAGGGGCTGGCGGAGGAAGGCCTGGAGCTCCTCGCGCTCGCCCGGGAGGAGACCGGCCTCAAGATCGTGACCGAGGTGATGGACGTCGAGACGCTGCCGATGGTCGCGGACTACGCGGACGTCCTCCAGCTCGGCGCCCGCAACATGCAGAACTTCTCGCTGCTCAAGCAGCTCGGCACGCTCCGGCGGCCGGTGCTCCTGAAGCGCGGCCCGTCCGCCACCTTGAGGGAGTGGCTCATGGCGGCCGAGTACCTCGTCTCGCGCGGGAACTACCAGGTGGCGCTGTGCGAGCGCGGCATCCGCACCTTCGAGACCATGACCCGCAACACGCTCGACCTGAACGCCGTGCCGGTGCTCAAGTCGCTCACCCACCTGCCGGTGATGGTCGATCCCTCCCACGGCATCGGGCTGCGGGTCCACGTCGCGGCGATGGCGCGCGCCGGCATCGCCGCCGGCGCCGACGGCGTCATCGTCGAGGTCCATCCGCACCCGGAGCGCGCCCTCTCGGACGGCGCGCAGTCGCTCACCCCGCCGGAGTTCGAGGAGCTGATGCGCCAGGTGCGGGTGATCGCGACCGCGATCGGCCGGAAGGTGTGACCGCTCAGCGCCGGTCGCGCGCCATCCGCCGGGAGAGCTCCCCCCGCGCGTCCGCCAGCGCCTGTGCCACCGGCTTCTTCCGGTAGACGACGTGGTCGAGCTCGCGAAGGAGCGCCTCCGCGGCGGGCAGGTCGAACCGCTCGAACGCCACCTCCGGCAGCGCGGCGCTCGCCGCCCTCCACGCCGGCCCGACGACCTGGCTGCCGAGGAAGGCGATCGGCGCGTCCACCCGAGGGTCGGCCGCGGCGGAGCGCAGCGCCGGGAACGCGCCGGCCTGCTCCCAGGCCGTCAGCTGCGCCTCGCGGGCGAGGCAGCTCCCGCGCACCAGCTCCCAGGCGCGTGCCTTGCGGGTTCCCTTCGCCGGCAGGACGCAGAAGGCCGAAGGCATGGAGATCGCCGCGCCCTCCGGCGCGGGCGCCGCGCGCCACTTGCCATACGAGCGCGGGTCCCCCCGGGCCAGGCGGCGCAGCATCGTCGGCCCTCCGGCCTGCACGGCCACGCGC
>JAEZXM010000308.1 GCA_023419875.1 Pseudomonadota bacterium
CCGCTCGCCCTTCGACAGGCTCAGGGCGAGCGGGGGGCCTGCAACCCCGCTCGTGCTGAGCTTGTCGAAGCACGAGCGTTCAGGGCGAGCGGGTTCTCTCGAGTCCGCTCGTGCTGAGCCTGTCGAAGCACGAGCGGGGGCAGCCCCCTCACCGCGTGGCCATCACCTTGCTCAGGTTCGGCGGCCTGTCCGGATCCCGCCCTCGCGCCCGCGCGAGCGCATCCACCATCGGATACACGCTCGCCACCGCGGCCGCGGGGTCGAGCTCCTGGGCCTCGCTCACCGCGAGCGCCACGGCACGGCCGCTCACGTCCGCCGGCGCGGCGAGGATCACCTTCGCGCCCTGCCGCCGGAGTTCCTCGGCGAACGCGACCAGGCCCGGGAGCGCGGGCCCTCGCAGCGCGAGCACGAGCACGGGGTATCCGGCGCCGACGAGGCCCATCGGTCCGTGGCGGATCTCGGCTGCGCTGAACGCCTCGGCCTGGATCCCGCACGCTTCCTTGAGCTTGAGCGCCGTCTCCTGCGCGAGTGGGAACCCGAGGCCGCGGGCGACGACGTACATCCGCTCGGCGTCCGCGAGCGCGGCGACGGCGGCGGACCAGTCCTGGCGCAGCCCTTCCTCGATCGCCCGGGGCAGCATCGGCAGCGCCCGGAGGAGCCGCTCGTCCTCGCACCAGTGCGCGACGAGCCGCGCGGCGGCGGCGAGGCTCGCGACGAAGCTCTTCGTCGCCGGCACGGCGAGCTCGGGGCCGGCGCGGAGCGGGAGCACCCCCACCGCGGCCACGGCGAGCGGCGAAGCGGCGTCGTTCACCATCGCGACCGCGGTCGCGCCGCCGGCGCGGAGCGCGCGGACGGGCTCGACGAGATCGGGACTCCGGCCCGACTGGGAGACGGCGAGGGCGAGCATCCGCTCCGACCGGAGCGGGGCGCGATAGAGCGTCACCAGCGACGGGTCGAGGCGCGGGACGAGGAGCCCGAGCCGGGTGGCGACGAGGAACCCGAGGTAGCGGGCGGCGTGCTCGGAGCTGCCGCGGGCGACGGTGGCCATCGCGAGCGGCGGCGTCGCGCGGAGCGCGGCGGCAAGGCGGCGGTACAGATCCTCGTCCGCGGCGAGCTGGGCCGCGAGGAGGCCCGGCATGGAGCGGGCCTCGGCGAGCATGGTGGACGAGGGCGGGAGGGCGGGGGGCATCGGTTCACTCCCGTCCGCCCTTCGACTCCGCCCGCCTTCGGCGGGCTACGCTCAGGGCGAACGGAAACTGTCGAGACGATAGGTCCCCGCATCACACCGCGCTACTTCCTCTTCGGCGAGGCGTCCAGGCGCTTCCGGGCCTCGCACGCGCGCTCGCGGCCCCCGCGGCAGGCCTCGTCGAGGGCCTCCCGCGCCTCCTCCAAAGGACGGCGCATCACCGCTCGACGCCCTTCGGAAACTTCTCCGGCACGATGCGCTCGAGGCCGCCCATGTAGGGCCGGAGCGCCTCGGGGACGACCACGCTCCCGTCGGCCTGCTGGTACTGCTCGAGGATGGCCACCACCGTCCGGCCCACGGCGACGCCCGAGCCGTTGAGCGTGTGCGCGAGCCGGGGCTTGCCGCCCTCGCCGCGGTATCGCACGCGGATGCGCCGCGCCTGGAAGTCCTCGCAGTTCGAGACCGAACTGATCTCGCGGTAGCAGTCCTGCCCCGGGCACCAGACCTCGATGTCGTAGGTCTTGGCCGAGCTGAACCCCATGTCGCCCGTGCAGAGGAGCGTCACCCGGTGGTGGAGGCCGAGGCGGCGGAGCACCTCGCACGCGTCGTCCACCATCTTCTCGAGCTCGGCGTGGCTCTCTTCGGCCTTCGTGATCTTCACCAGCTCCACCTTGTGAAACTGGTGCTGCCGGATGATGCCGCGGGTGTCGCGCCCGGCCGAGCCGGCCTCGGCGCGGAAGCACGGCGTCCACGCGCAGTACGAGATCGGCAGCGCGTCCGCCTCGAACACCTCGTCCCGGTGCATGTTGGTGACCGGCACCTCGGCGGTGGGGATGAGGTAGAGCGGCGGCTCGTTCGTCGTCTTGAACGCGTCCTCCTCGAACTTCGGGAGCTGCCCGGTGCCGGTCATCGTCTCGGCGGTGACGAGGTAGGGCGGGAGGATCTCGCGGTAGCCGCGCGACGTGTGCACGTCGAGGAAGAAGGCGGCGATGGCCCGCTCGAGCTTCGCCCCCGCGCCCTTCGAGATCGTGAACCGCGCCCCCGAGAGCTTCGCCGCCTGGCCCCACTCGAAGATCCCGAGCGCCTCGCCGAGGTCCCAGTGCGGCTTGGGCGCGAAGCCGTACGGCTGCCTCTCGCCCCAGCTCCGGACGACGACGTTGCCGTGCTCGTCGGCGCCGTCCGGGACCGACTCGTGGGGCGGGTTCGGGACGAGGAGCAGGAGCCGCTCGATCTCCGCCTCGATCTGCGCGAGCTCCGCCTCGCTCGCCTTGACGGCGTCGCCGAGCGCGCGGAGCGACGCGCGCGCGCCCTCCACCGCTCCCTTGTCGGTCTTCGCGAGCTCGCGGATCTTGGCGTTGGCCTCGCTCTGCTCCTTCTTCTGCTTCTCCAGCAGGACGTTCAGCTCCCGGCGGCGCAGCGCGAGAGGGCGCACGGGGGCGAGCGCTTCCCTGGCCTTCTCCCCCCTCCGGGAGAGCCGCCGCTCGAAGCTTTCGAAGTCCTGGGCGACGGCCTTGAGGTCGAGCATGGCGATCCGTCCGAGTCGAAAAGGGCGAGGAAAATCGGCCCACAGGATTAGTCTTTAACCGCAGTGCGGGCAAGGGGTCTGTACGTGGCGAGTGGCGCTCCCATACACAGGACTTCGAATGGCTGACGAGGTGGACGGCAAGCGCCCGCTCCTCCGGGTGGTCCCGGGTGGATCGGAGCGCTCGGCCCGCCGGGAGGAGGAGGCGCTCCTCGCCGCGTTCCTCGTCGGCGACGACGAGGCGTTCGGCGAGCTCGTCCGCCGGCACGAGCGGCTCGTCCTCTCGATGGTGCGCCGCTACGCGCGCACGCCCGAGGACGCGCGCGACCTCGCCCAGCGCACGTTCCTGCGCGCCTTCGAGGCCGCGCGGCGCTCGCTCCGCAAGATGCGCCTCGACGAGGGCGCGGTCCCCTTCCGGCGCTGGCTCATCCGCATCGCGGTGAACCTCGGGAAGAACCACCTCCGGGACGCGCTCCGCTTCACGCACGCGCCGCTCGAGGCGGTCGCCGAGGAGCGCCTGGGCACGCAGCCCTCGACCGGGGTCGACGAGCTCGAGCACGCCCGGCGCACGGCGAGCGTCCGCGCCGCGGTCCTCCGGCTCCCGCGGCGGCAGCGCGAGGTGTTCACCCTGCGCGTCGACGCCGAGCTCCCGTTCGCCGAGGTCGCCGCGTCGCTCTCCATCACCGAGAACGCGGCGCGCGTCACGTTCCACCACGCGCTCCAGCGCCTCAAGAAGGAAGTCGCCGAGGAGGCATCGTGAACTCCGAATGCCGCGAGCTCGAGGTCCTTCGCTCGGCCGGCGCCGCCGGCGCGCTCGAAGGCGACGAGGCTGCCCGCCTCGCCGCGCACCTCGACCTCTGCCCCGCCTGCCGCGCCGCCGCCGAGGCGGAGCGCCAGCTCGTCGATCTCGCCCGCCTCCCTCCGCCCGGTCTCGCCGAGGCGCGGGTCACGGCCGATCTCCCGGCCCGCACGCTCGCCGAGCTCCGCGGGCGCGGGCTCCGCAGGCGGGCCGTTCTTCGGTTCGGCACCGCCGCCGGAGTCGCGGTGGCCGCTGCCGCGGCGGCGCTGCTCTTGCTCGGCCCCGTGCTCTTCCGGAGCGACCCGCCGCCGACGGTCGCCGACGCCGCCTGGCAGGTGCCGGACATGGACGCGCTCTGGTCGGCGAGCGCGGTGCTCGAGGTCGACTCCTACGCCTCGGACGGAGACACCTGGGGCGACGACGCGCTGGCCGCGTACGACGCCTGGGCCGGCGACTGACGGACCGTGAACCGTGAACCGTGAACCGAAGGAAGGACGGCCACCCATGAGAAGGACCCTGATCGCGCTGATGCTGTTGCCCGCGGTCGCCCTGGCGCAGGGCCCGAAGAACGACGCGCCGCAGGCGAGGAACGACCAGGCGCGGGCCGAGCGGGCCGAGAAGAGGATGCGGCTCGCGCGGACGCTGGGGCTCGCCGAGGCGCTCGATCTCGACACCGCGGCTGCGCTCCGGCTGGGCGAGCAGCTCGCGAAGTTCGACGAGCGTCGCAAGGCGGTCCGCAAGCAGGCCGCGGACTCCCGCGACGTGCTCCGCACGGCGGCCCGGGGCGGGAAGGCGACCGCCGCCGAGGTGGACGGCGCGATCGCGAAGCTCCTCGAGGCGCGCGCAAAGATGCAGGCGCTCGATCGGGAGATGCTGCAGGCGATCACCCGGGACCTCTCGCCCGAGCAGAAGGCGCGGGCGGCGCTCTTCCTGGGCACGTTCCGCGACCGGATCGAGCGGAGGGCGATGCGCTTCCACCGTGGGCCGGGTGGTGGGCCGGACGGCGGTCAGGGCTGGCACCCGCGCGGACGCCGCGGCATGGTTCCTGGTCCGGGTCCCGACGATCCGCGGATGACGCGCGGCGCCTGGGACGGGGCGCCCGCCGAGGACATGCCGCCATTTGCCGAGGATTTCGAGGAGGACTGACCTCGAGTGCTCCGAGGTGTGTCCCTCACACGCTCCGGGGAGGGCGGGAAAGGAGCAGCAAAAACGATTGCCGCGGGCTAGACTGACTGCTTGATGTTCCCCGCCGTCTTCTGCCCCGCCGCTGCCGCAGACACCTCCGCACGCAGCGGCCTGTCGTGGGCTCGGCTGGACCGCCCGGAGGACGGGCGCCCGACATGACCCGCCGGCGTGGGCAAGGTGGCGACCCCGGCGGCGTGCCGGCGGTGTACGAGGGGCCCGAGGTGCTCACGGCCCTCATGCGCAAGGCGGGCTCGCCCCACGGCGCGGACGAGGTCGCGGAGAGGTTCCGCCGAGCTCAGGGCGCAGGGGAGGCGAGGTCCGCGGTCATCCCCGGCCTCTTCCCCGAGGAACCACGCTTCGCGTCGCCCGACGAGGCGCGCCGGCTGTACGGAAACCTGTTCGGCCTCTGGGCCCGCCTCGCCGCCGGCCTGGGCGTACACGACGACGCCCCCGACGTCGTCCCGGAGCCACCGCAGGCGGAGCCGCTGCCCGAGCGCGGCTCCCAGCTCGGCGACGTGCTGGCCCCGGAGATCGTCGAGGGGATGTGGCGCGTCCTCGCCGACGCCTCGCCGCGCGAGCTGCAGCGCCGCCGCGATCGTTTCGCCAACGTTCAGCCCGACCTCGCCGCCTGGCTCGAGAGCCTCCCGCTCCCGGACATGGGCATCCTCACGCTCCAGGACCTCGCGTTCGAGGTGTGGGCGATGTTCGACCACGCGTTCGGCGAGCGGCTCGGGACGGTGGAGTTCCGGGATCTGCGCGACCTCGAGGTGGAGCCGCCGCCGCTCGGCGACGGGCAGCCGGCGCTCGCGGTCTATCTGAACGAGCAGCTCGACCTCGCCGCCGACGAGGACGCCGCCTTCGACGCCGCCACGCGGGCGCAGGTCGAGCGGGCCCTGGCCGGCGTGGCCGCAGCGCTGACCGCCGCGGTGGTGGAGCCGTCCTGAGACCGTCCATGGGCGCCAACGGACACCCAACGCCCTCGACCCGTCCCGCCCGATCGCCCCGCCCGGTGGTGGGTGCGCTCATCGACAACGTCGACGACGATTTCCAGCGGTCGATCTGGGCCGGGCTCGAGTCCGCCGCCAAGGAGGCGGGGGCGAGCCTCGTCAGCCTCGTCGGCGGGAACCTCGATCCGGCCGAGGCGCTGATGGTGAAGCGCAACCGGATCTGGGAGCTCATCTCCGACGCGAGCGTGGACGGGCTGGTGGTGGTCGCGACCACGCTCGCCACGCACCTCGGCTCGGGGCCGCTCGAGGAGCACTGCCGCCGCTACGTTCCGCTCCCGATGGTGAGCATCGGGTTTCCGCTCACGTCGATGCCCTCGATCGTCTCCGAGGGCCAGCTCGGGATGCGGGACCTGGTCGAGCACCTCATCATCCGCCACGGGCGCAAGCGCCTCATGTTCATCGGCGGGACGGCGCAGAACCCGGACACCACCGAGCGCGAGCGGATCTTCCGCGAGACCCTGAAGCAGCACGGGATCCCGATCGACCCGCGCCTCATCCGCCCGGGCGACTTCCGGCCGGATCGGGTCTACGCGGTGGTCCGTCAGGTGCACGGGCAGGGGCTCGACTTCGACGCGGTGGTGGCCGCCAACGACGACATGGCGATCGCCGCCATGGACGCCTGCACGGACGCGGGGCTCCGGATCCCGCACGACGTGAGCATCACCGGGTTCGACGACATCCCGAGCGCGAAGCGGCAGCGCCTTCCCCTCACCACCGTGCGCCAGCCGACGTTCGAGCTCGCGCGCCGCGCGGTGCAGGTCCTGCTCGGCATCCTCCGCGGCGAGCCCGCCCAGCCGGTCGAGCGCCACCCGACGCAGATCGTGATCCGCCGGTCCTGCGGCTGCTTCTCCGAGACGGTGCTGCGCGCCGGCGAGCCCAGGCCCGGAAGGCGCGCCAACGCGACCCCGTTTCCGCAGCTCACCGAGAGCATCATGGCCGTCCTCCGCAAGGAGGGCGGTGCGCTCCTGCGCCCGCGGGGGCCGGAGGGGATCGCCGGCCTCGTGCAGTCGTTCGTGGCGGAGGTCGGCGGAGGGCCGGGCGCGTTCGCGAGCCGGGTGGACACGGAGCTCCGCGAGAGCCTGGCGCAGGGGACGAGCGACGACGTCTGGGACGACTTCCTCTCGCTGCTCCGCCGCGAGACCGGCGGGCGCCTCTCGCCCTCGGCCGAGGCGCGGGCCGAGGCGCTGCTCCACCAGGCGCGCATCCTCGTGAAGGAGGCCGAGCGGCAGCAGCTCTGGAAGGCGCACGCCCGCCTCTCGCGGAAGATGCTCACGCTCCAGTACGTGATCGACTCGCTCATCGGCTGCTTCGACACGCCGACCCTGCTCGACACGATGGCCAACGAGCTGCCGCGCATCGGCATCCGGCGCTGCTATCTCTCGGTGCACGCCTCGCCCGCGACCGCCTTCCAGAAGGCGCGGCTCCTCCTCGCGTACGACCAGGCCGGGCGGAAGGCGCTGGATCGCGAGGGGATCGAGTACCCGGCGCGGGCGCTGCTCCCCCCCGGGATCCTCGACCGCTCCGAGCGCGTGAGCCTCGTCTACCAGCCGCTCATCCTCGGCGAGGAGGAGATCGGCTTCATCGGGCTCGAGTTCAGCCCTCAGGAGGAGATCTCGAGCCTGGCGCTGGCCGAGCAGATCCGCAGCGCGTTCAAGGCCTCGATGATCATGCAGGAGCTCCGCGAGAAGGACCGGCTCCTGTCCAAGCTCCGGTGACGGCGCCGGGCACACACGATTAGTGAACCCAGCTCCTCTTGGCGCCGTGCGTCAGGGCCGTGCGTACCTCGGTCTCGGGGCAAGCGTTCGTTCAGGAACCCGGAGCATGGGGTTTTCGCGGGCCCCGTATGGCGCGTACACTTCGCCGGAAGAACCATTCCGGAGCAGGCCATGCAGAGCGGGACCCCTTCCGTGGCGAGGAGCCCCCGGCCGACCGTCGGCGTGATGCTCGACAGCGTCGACGACGACTACCAGCGGGCCATCTGGGCCGGCGTGGAGGCGGTCGCCCGGGAAGCCGACGTCGACGTGGTCAACTTCCTGGGCGGGGACGTCTGGACGCCCCGGCCCGGGCGCCGGACCTCGATCTTCGACCTCATGCACCGGGATCGGCTGGACGGGATCGTCATCGTCCCGTGCCTGGCCGCGAAGTATCTCGGCTCGGAGCAGCTCGACGAGTACTGCGAGCGCTTCCGGCCGCTGCCCATCGTGAGCCTCGGGTTCCCGCTCGCCTCGATGCCGTCGGTCGTCTGCGAGGGGGGGCACGGGCTCCGCGATCTCATCGTTCACCTCCACGAGCGCCACGGCCGGCGCCGCTTCCTGTTCCTCGCCGGCTATGCGGGCAACCACGACTCGGTCGAGCGGGAGCGGATCTTCCGCGATACGCTCGCGGCCCTCCGGACGCCGGTGGACGAGCGCCTCGTGTTCCGGGCCGACTACCGGCCGGAGCTGGCGCACGCAGCGGTCCGTGAGGCCCTCGACCGGGCCATCGGGTTCGACGCGGTGGTGGCGGCGAACGACGAGATGGCGATCGCCGCGCTCGAGTGCCTCGAGCAGGCGGGCGTGGAGGTGCCGGACGCGGTCTCGGTGGCCGGGTTCGACGACGTGATGGCCGCGCGGCGCCTCGCGCTCCCGCTCTCCACGGTCCGCCAGCCGACACGGCAGATGGCGGAGCGGGCGATGCGGATCCTGCTCGGCCGGATGCGCGGGGAGGAGGCCGCGGCGGTCGAGCGGTTCTCGACGGAGGTCGTGATCCGGCGCTCCTGCGGGTGCCTCTCGGAGGCGGTGCTGCGGGCCGGCGAGCCGCTCCGGCGGGTCGAGGGCGAGACCAACCCGACCCGGTTGTCGGAGGCGGCGCTCGCCTCGCTGCGCCGGAGCGACGGGTCGGCGGCGATGGCGCCGAAGGGGCGCGAGTGCGTCGAGGCGCTGGTCCGGGCGTTCGCGGACGAGGTGCTGGGCAAGAGCCCGGCGGCGAACTTCGTGAACGCGATGGCTCACTGGCTGCGTACACCCTTCGGCCACGACCTGGGCGACGAGGGCTGGGAGGACCTCCTCGCGGCGCTGCGCACCGAGGTCGCGAGCCGGCTTCCGCCGGGCGGATCGGGGGAGACGCTGCTCCACCAGGCCGGCGTCCTCGCCCGGGAGACGGCCCGGCAGCAGCAGTGGCGGGCCAGCTGGCTGCACGCCCGGAAGATGCAGACGGTGCAGTACGTGATCGAGAACCTGATCGGCTCGTTCGACATCCCGGCGCTCCTCGACAACATGGTCCGGGAGCTGCCGCGCATCGGCATCCGGCGCTGCTACCTCGCGGTGCACGCCTCGACCGAGCGTGCGTACGAGGAGGCGCGGCTCCTCCTCGCCTTCGACCAGGGCGGCCGCAGGGACGTGGGCGAGGACGTCACCTATTCCGCCCGCACGCTCCTGCCGCCCGGGATCCTGGGCCACGCGCGCTCCAACATCATCTGGCAGCCGCTCGAGTTCGGTGACGAGGAGGTGGGGTTCATCGGGCTCGAGTACGATCCGGTCGAGGACATCTCCGGGCTCGCGCTCGGGCGCCAGATCCGGAGCGCGCTCAAGGCGTCGATGATGGTCCAGGAGATCCGCGAGAAGGACCGGCTCCTCCAGAAGGTGGACCGGATGCGCAACGAGTTCATCGCCAACATCACCCACGACTTCCGCTCGCTCGTCACCATCATCATGGACTCGTCCTGGCTGGCGATGCGGCCCGAGGAGCGCCAGGACCTCGAGGACGTGCGCGAGCTCTCGGGGATCGTCTACGAGGCCTCGCTGCGCCTCAAGGTGGCCATCGACCGGCTGCTCGACCTCGCCAGCATGGACGAGCACGGGCTCGTGCTCCGCATCCGCAAGCTCCGGCCGAAGCGGTTCCTCTCGGGCCTGGCGGCCTTCTACCGGCCCGTCCTCTCGGTGTCCGGGATCGTGCTCGAGGAGGAGCTCCCGGACGCGGAGGTGGAGGACCTCTACTCCGATCCGGACAAGGTCGAGCAGATCATGCACAACCTCATCTCCAACGCCGCGAAGTTCGTCGAGCCGGGCAAGGGGCGGGTCCGGATGGCGCTGGCGGTGCGGGACGACGTGGTGCAGATCCGCGTCGCCGACGACGGCGAGGGGATCGCGCCGGAGCGGCTCGACTCGATCTTCGTGCGCTACAGCGCCCAGAAGAAGCCGCTGCGGCGGGGCGGCTCGGGCATCGGCCTCGCCTTCGTCAAGGAGCTCGCGACCTATCTCAAGGGATCGATCGCGGCCGAATCCGCCGGACCGGGAACGGGCGCGACCTTCACGCTCACCCTCCGCCGCGGCAAGGGCGTCTTCGAGAACATCGAGCCCTGCGAGGTGAAGGAGAGCGAGGCCTCGACGTCCGAGACCTCCGCGGTGCGCAACCAGGTCCGCCTGCTGCTCGAGTCGAGCCTGCGCGGGAAGATGGCGCAGAAGACGAAGCCCGCGAACGCGTGAGCGCGCCCGCGGGCTTGCTACGATCCGATCACCCTGAGCCCTTCGACTCCGGCCCTTCGGGCCTACGCTCAGGGTGAACGGAGTCGAAGGGCGATGTGGACCTCAGTGCCCGCGGCCCTTGCCGCCGTGATCGCGGCCGTGGCCCTTGCCGTCGCGATCGCGGTCGCGGTCGCGGCGGTGATCGTCGCGGTCGCGGCGATCGTGATCTCTCCGATCGTCCCGGCCGTCCCGGCGGTGGTGCCAGGGCTCGTCGTGCCGGCGCTCCTCCCAGGACCGCCGCTGCTCGCCCCGGAAGTGCCGGTCGTGGCGGTGCTTCTTCCACCAGCGGTGGCGGTCCTCCCAGGAGTTGCGCGCGCGCCAGGCGCGGTAGTCGTCGTGGTGGTGCGGCCGCCAGCGGCCGTCGTCGTCGCGGTAGTAGCGCTTGTAGTGCCCGGGCGGGATCCGGACGAGCGTCGCAGGGACGACGTGCGGGCGCACGGGATACCACGCATTGCAGCACCGGCGGGTCCGGTACCAGCCGTTGTCCCAGCGGACCCAGTACCAGCCGCCCACGTAGAACACCTCCTCCTCGATCTCCGGGACGACCTGCACCTCCGGGGTCACGAGCACGAGCGGCGGCGGGCCGGGGAACTGGATGCCGATGTCGATGTGGACCTGCGCCTGCGCGCCGGCGGGGAGAAGCAGGAGGCCGGCGAGGGCGAGGCCGAGGATCGTGGTCTTCATGGCCGGCATCATGGAGCGGGGGGCGGGGTTTGCTCAAGCGGCGCGCGCCAGGAGGCCGGTGTGACTGTGGGAGGCTGTGCTCCGTCCCGGACGGGACGCCTCAGGCGGGCAGGCCGTCCACGAACTCGCCGAGCGCCGCGTCGAACGCAGCCGGGTTCTCGAGGCTCGAGAGGTGGCCTGCGTCGGGGATGCGCACGAGCCGTGCACCCTTCACCGCCGCGGCCATCTTCTCCGCCTCCGCGGGCGGCGTGCCCGCGTCGTGCTCGCCCACCACGACGAGCGTGGGACAGGAGATCGTCGCGAGCGTGGGAACGGAGTCGGGTCGGCGCGCCATGCCGCGCTGGCACG
>JAEZXM010000401.1 GCA_023419875.1 Pseudomonadota bacterium
CGCCGCCCTGCCCGGCCAGGCCGCGCAGCGGATCTACCCCGAGGGAAACGACCGCTTCTTCTCGCTCCTCGGCGACACGGAGCTCGAGTTCGAGAGGGACGGCAGCGGGAACGTCTCGGGCCTGCGCCTGCGGACCAGCGCGGATCCGAGGTTCGCCGACTATCCACCGCCGGCGGAACGGATGGCGCCCGCGCCCTGCTCGCACAGCGCCGGCAGCACGAACTCGGTGACGAGCTTGTCGAGGGAGTCGTCCGCCACGTTCCCGGGCAGGGCCGCGTTGAAGACCACGACCAGGTCCTTCTCGGGAAACACGTACAGCTCCTGCCCCTGCCAGCCGCGCGCGACGAACCCGCCGAACTGCGGCACCCAGCACTGATACCCGTATCCTCCGCCCGGCCCGCGGACGTGCAGCGACCTCCGGGTGGCAGCAGCGATCCAATCGGCCGGGACGACCTGCACGCCCTTCCATTTCCCTCCGGAAAGGAGCATCCAGCCGAAGCGCGCGAGGTCCCGCGGCCGGAGCGCCAGCCCGCGCCCGCCGAGCTGCGTGCCGCTCCGGTCAGCGTCCCACGCCACGGAGGTGATCCCGAGCGGACCGAAGATCCGCGCCTGCGCGTACTCGAGCGGCGTCCGCCCGGTGGCCCTGCGCACGACCTCGGCGAGCAGCTGCGAGTCGCCGGAGCTGTAGTTCCACATCGTCCCGACGTCCCAGACGAGCGGTCGCGCCCAGAACGCGGCGGCGATGCTCGGGGCCTGGAACAGCGCCTCGTCGCTCCCCTCGGCGTAGGCGATCCCGCTCCGCATGGTGAGGAGGTCCTCGAGGTTGAGCCCTTCCTTCTCCGCGCTCGCCTGGCGGAGCTCGGGCTCGGGGAAGAACGGCGAGATCCGCGCGTCGATGGATGCGATCTTCCCGTCGGCGATGGCGAGGCCGACGAGCATCGAGGTGAAGGTCTTCGTGACCGAGTAGAGCGGGTGGGAATCGGCCGGCGTGAGCTGCTTGCCGTCCATGACGCCGTAGCGCTCCAGGACCAGCTTCCCATGGCGGATCACGAGGACGGCGTGGAGCTCGTGCCCTCGCGACCGGGCCGCGTCCAGCGCCGCCTCGAGCTTCGCCCCGTCGAGCCCTTCCTGCTCCGGCGTGGAGGCGATCCAGAAGTCGTCCGGGAACGCGGGATCGCCGAGGTGGCTCTTCAGGGCGAGCGGCGCCGCGGCGGCGCCGGGCACGGCCTGCAGGAGCGCGAGGAGGATGAGGAAGGGGCGCAGGTCATGAGCCATGGTCACTCCGGGTCGCTTGGGAATGCCCGCCACACGGCGGGCGGTCCGTGGCAAGAGCCTGGCCCGGTCGTGGACGGCCGGGCAAGATGCAGGTGCAGGACTCACTGTCCCAGGAGCTGGACGATGCCCGACGCCGATCTCAACTCCGTCGCCGCCTTTGCCGGCGTGCTCGAGGCGGGCACGTTCCGCGGCGCCGCGAAGGCGCTCCGGGTCCCGCGCTCCACCGTCAGCCGCAGGATCGCCGAGCTCGAGGACCAGCTCGGCGTGCGGCTCCTGGAGCGGACCACGCGCTCGATCCGGCTCACCGACGCCGGCGCGGCGTACCACCGCCAGGTGGCGCCCGCGCTGGAGGCGCTGCGCGAGGCGGAGCGCGCCCTGTGCACCGGGCAGGCGGCGCCGTCCGGCCGATTGCGCATCAGCGCACCCGACGGCTTCGGCGAGGGCAAGCTCGCTGACGTGCTCTCCGAGTACATACGCCTGTACCCGGCCGTCGAGCTCGAGGTGGACTTCACCAACCGGCGGGTGGATCTCCTGGCGGAGGGGATCGATCTCGCCATCCGGGCCGGGCCGCTCGCCGACTCTTCGCTCATCGCCCGGCGGCTGGGGAGGCCGCAGCGGGCGCTCCTCCACGCCAGCCCCGCCTACCTCCGCAAGCGCGGTACGCCGCGGCGGGTGGACGACCTCACCCGCCACGATTGCCTCCTCCTCACCGGCTCCCGGTTCTGGCACCTGCGGCGCCACGGACGGATCGCCGAGGTGCCGGTCCGGGTGCGCGCCTCGGTGGGCAACCTCGAGCTGCTCCGGGCGCTGGCGCTGGCGGGCCTCGGCATCGCGCGCCTCCCCGAGCACATGGGGGTCGCCGCCGTGCAGGAGGGTGCGCTCCGGACCGTGCTCGACTCCGTGGCGCCGCCGGCGATTCCGCTCCACGCCATCTATCCCAGCGCCCGGCACCTGCCGGTCAAGGTGCGCGCCTTCCTCGAGCTGCTCGAGGCGCGCTTCCGCGGGTTCCCGGATCCGGGGTGATCGCACGAGGACCGTGAGCCGCGCGGCCTTCCGGGCTATCACTCGCCGATGCCCCCCGGCCCGGCCGGCACCCTCAAGTTCCTCGGGACCGGCGGCGCGCGCTTCACGGTCGCGACGCAGGTGCGCCACTCCGGGGGCCTCGTCTGGACGATGGGCGGGATCGTGCTGTGGGTCGATCCGGGTCCGGGCGCGCTCGTCCGCGCCCTCTCCTCGCGGCCGAAGATCGACCCGACCAAGGTGGACGTGCTCCTCCTCACGCACCCGCACCTCGATCACGTCGGCGACGCCACGGCGGTGGTCGAGGCCATGACGGGCGGCGGGTTCCGGCGGCGCGGCGTGCTCCTCGCCCCGCGGAGCGCGCTCGAGGAGGAGCCGGTGGTCTTCCGGTACGCGCAGGGGTTCGTCGCCCGCCGGGAGCACCTCCGGCCCGGCGGGAGGTACGCGCTCGGGCCGGAGCTGACGCTCGTCACCCCGCTCGCGCACGACCACGGGATCGAGACGTACGGCTACCGGCTCGAGACGCCCGGGCTCACGGTGGGTCACGTCGTGGACACCTACTGGATGGACGAGCTCGTCTCGGCGTACGCCGGCGTGGATCTGCTCGTCGTGAACACCACCCGGCGCGCCGGCCGCGACCCGCGGTACCGCCACCTCGGGACCGACGATGCCGAGGCGCTCGCAGCGGCCATCCGCCCGCGCCTCTGCGTGCTCACGCACTTCGGGATGCAGCTCCCGCCCGCGCGCGCCCACGAGGCCGCGCTCGGGATCTCGGCGCGGACGCGGGTCGCCACCCTGGCCGCCCGCGACGGGTGGCGGCTCGACCTCTCGGACGTCTTCACGCTCGGGCGCGGGGATCTCACCGCGCCGCGCGGACCCGCGTCGTGATCTCCTGCCCGGTCACCCCTCGTCCGGCTGCTTCTCCTACGGCTGCTGCTCCTCCGGCGGCTCCTTGGTTTCCTCGCGGATCTCGGCCTCGCGGGTGCCCGCGCTCCGCTCGGAGCTCTCGCCGGCGTGGCGCTGCCGCTCGGCGGCGCCGGGCTCGTCGGGCGGGGGCTCGCGAGGTGAGGCGGTACCGCGCTCGTGGCCGGGCACGGTCTGCTCGGGTTCGCTGAGGCCGGGGTCGGTGTCACGTTCGGTCGTCATGGAGGAAATCTGTGCGCACCCGGCTCGTTCGGCCCACCGGCCCCCATCCCCGCCGGAGCGGAGCGCCCGACTCCCCGAGGAGGGCGCTTCCGGGCCATGCCGGGATCATCCGCTTGACACGAAGAGACCACCGCTATACTGGATTCATCCGTTATAACAGACGCGGCCCGGACCCCGGGCCCGGACCGGGAGAATGCGGATGCGCATCGCGGACGACGTCACGAAGCTCATCGGGAACACCCCGCTGGTGCGGCTCAACCGCATCATGGACGGGGCGAAGGCCACGGTGGTGGCGAAGCTCGAGAGCCGAAACCCCGCCGGCTCGGTGAAGGACCGCATCGGCGTCTCGATGATCGAGGCGGCCGAGCGCGACGGGAAGATCAAGAAGGACACCATCCTCCTCGAGCCGACGAGCGGCAACACCGGCATCGGGCTCGCGTTCGCCGCGGCCGCGAAGGGGTACCCCCTCGTCCTCACCATGCCGGAGACGATGAGCATGGAGCGGCGGCGGCTCCTCCTCGCCTTCGGCGCGAAGCTCATCCTCACGCCGGGGTCGGAGGGCATGAAGGGCGCCATCGCCCGGGCGAACCAGCTCGCCGCCGAGGACCCGCGCTACCTCGTCCTGCAGCAGTTCGAGAACGCGGCCAACCCCGAGATCCACCGGCGGACCACGGCCGAGGAGATCTGGAAGGACACCGAGGGCGCGGTGGACATCATCGTCGCCGGCACCGGGACCGGCGGCACCGTCACCGGCTGCGGCCAGGTGCTGAAGCCGCGGAAGGCGTCCCTCAAGATCATCGCCGTCGAGCCGAAGGACTCGCCGGTCATCTCCGGCGGCAAGCCCGGCCCGCACAAGATCCAGGGCTGGGGCCCCGGGTTCATCCCCAAGGTCCTCGACACCTCCGTCATCGACGAGACCCTCACCATCAGCAACGAGGACGCCGGCAAGGACGCGCGCCGGCTGACCCGCGAGGAGGGCATCCTCTCCGGCATCTCCTGCGGCGGCGCCGTGACCGCGGCGCGGATCGTCGCGCAGCGGCCGGAGAACGCCGGGAAGCTCATCGTGGTGGTCCTGCCGGACACTGGCGAGCGGTACCTGACCACGTGGCTGTACGAGGAGGCGCCGCCGCCGGCGCAGATCTGAGCCGGCCCGCACGGGGCCACACGTCGTCTCGACAGGAGCGGCCCGCGCCACCAGCGCCGGGCCGCTCGCTTTTGGGGCTCACCGACCAGCGTCGTTGCATCCGTGCAGGGCTCTACGTACGTTTTGTCGCAAGGGCTGATTCGGAAATCGAGGTACGGCCATGTCCCCTGCGTCGCGTGCGGAGTTCCGGGAAGACCTGCTGAGCCGGATCCCGCGGTGGTACGTGCCGGCCGTCCACCTCGTCTTCCCCGCGCTCGCGGGCATCACCATCGCCGCGATCGCCCTCTCCTTGATCCAGGACCTGCGGGCCTGGCAGCTCGCCTTCGTCCCCGTGTTCCTCGTGGCCGGGAACGCCATCGAGTGGCACGCGCACCGCGGGCTCCTCCACCGGCGCACGCGGTTCCTCGAGACGCTCTACCTGCACCACACGCCGATGCACCACGCGCTCTACGTCTCGGACGCGATGGCGATGCGCTCCGCACGCGAGTTCCGCTTCATCCTCCTGCCCGCGTACGGCCTGCTCGCGATCCTCCTCGCCTCGTCGCCCATCGCGCTCTTGTTCCTCTGGATCGGCCAGCCGAACCTCGCCGCCCTCTGGGTCGCGAGCGCGGTGTTCTACATCCTCTCGTACGAGTGGCTTCACCTCGCGTATCACCTGCCCGAGACGAGCCCCGTCGGCCGGCTGCCGATCATCCAGAAGCTCCGGCGCCACCACCAGCGCCACCACGCCCCGCACCTCATGCAGCGCTGGAACTTCAACGTGACCGTCCCGCTCTGGGACCACCTCCGCGGCACCGTGCACGGCGCCGAGCGCACCCGCCCGCCGGCCGGCCAGCCCGCGTTTGCACGACGGGAGGGCTGAGCAGGACGAGGTCGGTCTACCTGCCGTCACACGCTCCGATGACCCCCGCGCGCCCCTTTACAGAGCGGGCGCGGCAGGGTATCCAACCGCGCCGAAGACGACCCCATCGTCTAGAGGCCCAGGACCCGGCCCTTTCAAGGCTGTAACCGGGGTTCGAATCCCCGTGGGGTCGCTCGCTTCGTTGACCGTTGGTCCCGGTCCTGGTCCTCCGTCGCGGGGGGGCGGCCCCCGGGGGGTGGG
>JAEZXM010000106.1 GCA_023419875.1 Pseudomonadota bacterium
GCGCCGGGCGTTCGACGAGCGGCGCGCGGTCGCGCTCTCGCTCGCCGCGGCGCGCCGCGATCGCCTGCTCGGGATCCTGGCGGTCGTCGCGGCGATCCTCGCCGCGGCCGGGTTCTCGCTGCTCTCCCGCCTCGCCCGCGAGCTGGAGGAAGATCGGCGGAGCGTGGCGGGCCAAGGCCGCGGCCGGCCGCCCGGGCGCTGAAAATGCGTTTCTGCGACGTGTCGAAAACCTTTCTGCGCGCGTCGAAAAGGACGCACCCGCGTCCTTGACTCCTCACGGTCGTTGGACGGATAAGTCGGCCCGTTCCGCCCGACGCAGGGCGGACGTACGGAGACGACATGGCCCTGAAGATCACCGAGGAGTGCATCAACTGCGGCGCGTGCGAGCCCGAGTGCCCGAACAGCGCCATCACCCAGGGCGACGACATCTACGTCATCGACGCCGCCAAGTGCAACGAGTGCGTCGGTCACAACGACAGCCCGTCGTGCGCCGGTGTGTGCCCGGTCGACTGCTGCGTCAAGTAGGTCTCGCCGTTCCTGGAACGTGCAACGAGGGTGGCGTCGTGGACGCCGCCCTCGTCGCGTCTCGGGAGCTACCCGCCGGGCGCGCGCGGCGGTACGATTCGCCCGCGGAGTGAGACTCCGGGAGGAGCTGACATGGCGACGGTCATCACCGAGGAGTGCATCAACTGCGGCGCGTGCGAGCCCGAGTGCCCGAACGGCGCCATCACGCAGGGTGACGACATCTACGTCATCGACCCCGCGAAGTGCACCGAGTGCGTCGGCTTCCACGACGAGGAGGCCTGCGCCACGGTCTGCCCGGTGGACTGCTGCATCCCCGATCCCAACCGGCCGGAGACCGAGGAGCAGAACTACGGGAAGCTCGCCGCGCTCCACCCGGACAAGCAGTTCCCGCCGCTCGCCGAGCTGCCGGCGACGCTGTCGCGGTACCGGAAGTAGAGGGGCCCGAAGCTGGCCCTGGCCTCCCGCGGGTCACCGTCATAGACACCTTCTCCGTCCCGGGCCGCGCTCGGGCGCGGCTCGGGCTCGTTCCGGGACCGGAACCGGAGGTACCGCTCCATGGACACCCTGCCAGGCGGCCACCTCGTGGCCCGGATGCTCAAGAAGGAGGGCGTCGGGACCGTCTTCACCCTCTCGGGCCTGCACATCGCCCCCATCTACGCAGGGTGCGTGGACGAGGGCATCCGCCTCGTCGACACCCGGCACGAGCAGGCGGCCGCGCACGCCGCCGACGCGTGGGCGCGGCTCGGACGCGGGATGGGCGTCGCGATCGCGACCGCCGGCCCCGGGGTGACCGGGACGGTCACCGCGGTGGCGAACGCGTGGGCCGCGAACGTCCCGCTCCTCGTCCTCGGCGGCGCCGCACCGACCTTCAACCAGGGCCGCGGCTCGCTCCAGGAGATGCCGCAGACGCAGCTCTTCGCCGGCATCACCAAGTGGTCGGACCGCGTGCCCGCGCCGGAGCTCGTCCCGAGCTTTCTCGCCAAGGCGTTCCGCGTCGCCCGCGCCGGACGGCCGGGACCGGTGTTCCTCGAGCTCCCCTGGGACGTGCTCTCGAACGGCGCCGACCCGGCGCTCGCCGACGCGCAGGTGAAGTACCGCACCCCGGCGCGAGTGCCCGGCGACCCCGAGCAGCTCGGCCGCGCCCTGGAGCTCCTCGCCGCCGCAGAGCGGCCGGTGGTGCTCGGCGGCTCGTCGATCTGGTGGGACGACGCGGTCGAGCCGCTGCGCCGGCTCGCCGAGAAGACCGGCCTGCCCGTGTTCCTGAACGGCATGGGCCGGGGCTGCCTCCCGCCCGATCACCCGTCGTTCTTCCAGGGCGCGCGCAAGGAGGCGCTGGGACAGGCCGACGTGGTGCTCGTCGTGGGGACGCCGCTCGACTTCCGGGTCGGCTACGGCACCGAGCCGACGTTCGCGGCCGGCGCGCGCGTCGTGCAGGTGGACGTGGAGGCCGCCGAGATCGGCCGGAATCGGCCCATCGAGGTAGGGATCGTCGGTGATTCACGGAGCGTGCTCACGGCGCTCGCCGACGGCGCGCGAGCCGGCCTCGCGCCCCGCCTCGACGCCTGGCGCCGGTTCCTGCGCGAGAAGGAGCAGGAGCGCGCCCGGAAGCAGCTCGCCTTCGAGCAGAGCGACCAGCGCCCCATCCACCACTTCCGCCTGGCGCGGGCGATCGAGGACGTGGCTGCCCGCGCGGGCGACGTGACGTTCGTCGCAGACGGGGGGAACGTGGTCGCGGTGGCCGCCAAGGTGATCCGCCTGCCCCGCCCCGGCCGCTGGCTCGACCCCGGCCCGCTCGGCTGCCTCGGTGTCGGAGCGCCGTTCGCCATCGCCGCCAAGCTCGCCGCGCCCGAGCGGCCGGTCTGCGTCATCCAGGGCGACGGCGCGTTCGGGCTGAACGGCATGGACTTCGAGACCGCCGTCCGCTTCGGCCTGCCGATGGTGGTGGTCGTCGGGAACGACGCCGCCTGGGGCCAGATCGCCGTGCCGCAGAAGCAGATGTTCGGCGAGGCGCACTCCCCCGCGACCCGCCTGGCCCCCGTGCGCTACGACCGCGTGGTGCAGGCGCTCGGCGGCGACGGCGAGCACGTCGAGGACCCGCACGACCTCGTGCCCGCGCTGGAGCGGGCGTTCAACTCCGGGACGGTGTACTGCGTGGACGTGGCGATCGACCCCGAGGCCGCGGCGGCGTCCGGGTCCGCGGGCTACGCGATCTAGCATCCGCTGCACGGAGCGCTCATGCCCCTGCCCCTCAAGCTCGACCCCGCCCGCACCACGATCCTCCTCGTCGACGCGCAGGAGCGGCTCAGCACCGCCATGCCGCCCGCCGCGCTCGCGCAGCTCGTGAAGTACGCCCAGGCGCTCCTCGGCGCCGCGCGCGAGCTCGCCATCCCCGTCCTCGCCACCGAGCAGTACCCCAAGGGCCTCGGCCCCACCCTCCCGGGCCTGCGCGAGCTCCTGCCGGGCGCACCGCTCGCGAAGATGACGTTCTCGTGCGCTGCGGACCCCTTCTTCAGCGCCGCCCTCGCCGCGACCGGCCGGCGGCAGATCGTGATCGCCGGGATGGAGACCCACGTCTGCGTCTTCCAGACCGCCCGCGACCTCGTCGCCGCCGGGTACGAGGTGCAGGTCTGCGCCGACGCCGTCGCGAGCCGCGACGAGGAGCACCGGCGGATCGGCCTCGAGCTCTGCCGCGACGCCGGCGCCCTGGTCACGACCGCGGAGACCGCGCTCTTCGACCTGCTCGGCGCGTGCGGGACGCCCGCGTTCAAGAAGGTGTCCCAGCTCGTGAAGTAGCGCGCCGGAGCTCCTCGGTCCCGCGACGGCCGGCGAGGCACGAACGCTCGCGCGCTAAGCGCCTGGAACGACGCCCGTTTGCCGAGCCCGAGGGGGAGCGCCTGCACATTCGCCCCGCGTCGCGGTACTCATGGGCAACCGTCCACATCCCGCAGCACGGGGGGAACCATGAACAGACGTACGCTCTGGGCGCTCGCGCTCGCTTTCACCCTGTCCAGCTGTCGCCTCCTTCCCGAAGCGCCGACGAACGTCACCGCGGTGGCCGGCGTCCGCGAGGCGATCGTCCGCTGGTCCGCTCCACCGCAGGCCAGCTTGCCCGTTGCGATCACGTACACGGTGATCGCCTCGCCCGGCGGCGCGAGCGTCACGACCTCCGAGCTCGAGGTGACGTTCCCGGGGCTCGCGAACGGCACGACGTACACCTTCACCGTGACGGCCGCAAACCGCTTCGGCGCGAGCGGCCCTTCCGCCCCTTCGGCGCCGATCACCACCCCCGACCTCCCTGGCGCTCCGCAGGACGTGGTCGCGGTCGCGGGCGACGGCAGCGCCGAGGTGTCGTGGGCCCCGGGGGCGGACGGCGGCAGCCCGATCACCTCGTACACCGTGATCGCGAGCCCGGGAGGCGCGCAGGCCAGCTCGTCCGGCGACTCGGCGACCGTCACCGGCCTGACGAACGGCGGCACCTACACGTTCACCGTCGTCGCCACCAACGCGGTGGGCAGCGGCCCGGCCTCGGCGCCCTCCACGGCGGTGATGCCGGCGGGGCTCGCCTTCGACACCGCCGAGGTGCCCGTGGGCCAGAGGGCGAGCGCGCTCGATCCGGGCTGGAAGTACGGCCCGTTCATGCACATCTTCGTGCGGGCGTACCGGGACTCGAACGGTGACGGCGAGGGGGATCTCGCGGGGATCGTCGAGAAGCTCGACTACCTGCAAGCGCTCGGGATCCGCGGCATCCTCCTTCTCCCCATCAATCCGAACCAGGACCGTGATTCCGGCTATCTCACGACCAACTACCGCGACGTGGCCCCGGACTACGGCGCCCTCGAAGACCTCGACGAGCTGATCGCGGAGGCGCACGCCCGCGGGATCGGCGTCGTGCTGGACGACGTGCTCCAGTACTC
Organism: Pseudomonadota bacterium; assembly: GCA_023419875.1. Lineage (GTDB taxonomy): Bacteria > Myxococcota > Myxococcia > Myxococcales > Anaeromyxobacteraceae > Anaeromyxobacter. The sequence goes on from JAEZXM010000106.1 coordinate 4,440, forward strand.
CGCGGCGGCGCACCCCGGGTTCGTCTCCGCGAGCGCATCGCTCGAGAGCCCGTGGCGCGACTGGTACGTGTGGTCGCCGGAGGATCCGGGCTGGGGCGGGTGGTGGTGGGAATCGCCCACGGGCTGGTACTACGCGTACTTCGGGGAGCACAACGTGGCGTTCGACTGGAAGAACCCCGCGGTGCGCGCGTACCACGAGAACACCCTGCGCTTCTGGCTGAACCGCGGCATCGACGGCTTCCGCCTCGACGCCGTGCAGGTGCTCGTGCAGAACGGGCCCGAGGCGTACTGGGACCAGCCCGAGGCGTACGAGGCCCTGCGAGGGCTGCGGGACGTGGTGAAGGAGTACGAGAATCGGCTCATGCTGTGCGAGGCACCGTGGGCCTCCGCGACGTACGCGGCGTCGAACGTGTGCGACGGCGGGTTCCTGTTCTCGCTGGTACCGGATGGGCAGACGGACGGGGCCCTGGGGTGGGGCCAGGCAGCGGTCGTGGCCGCGCAGTCCACCGAGTACTCCTTCGAGGCGATGAACCGGCTCGTGAACGACTCGATGTACGCGCCGATCGGCTCGATGGGCACGCTCCTCGCGAACCACGATCGGTTCCCGGGCAAGCGGCTCTGGGAGCGCTTCGGTGGCGATACGCCCGCGTACCGGCTCGCCGCCGCGACGCTGCTGCTCATGCCCGGCGCGCCGTTCATCTACTACGGCGAGGAGATCGGGATGGCCGAGACGCTCCTCCCGACGGCGAACCCGTGGAGCGACCACCACCAGCGCGGCGTGATGAGCTGGACCGGGGACCCGAGCAACGCCGGGTTCAGCGAGCGGGCGGTCCTCGACGGTCCGGCCGTGATCCAGGATCCCGACGACAAGTACCTCGCGCCCGTCCCGAACGTCGCGCAGTACAACGTGGCCGCCGAGCTCGCGGACCCCGCCTCGTTGCTGAGCCACTATCGCGAGCTCATCGCGCTGCGCGGCGCGCACGCCGCGCTGCAGCGCGGGCTCCACACCCCGATCGCATGGGACGGCGGGGCCTGGGGCTTCACGCGCTGGCATTCCGACGAGGCCCTGCTCGTGTTCTTCAACTACGAGCCCTTCGAGCGGACCGTCTGGCTGTGGGGCGGGTACTGGAGGGCGGAGCCCGGATCGTACGAGGCCATCTGGGCGTACGGCGCGCCGGCGGCCGGCGTGGTCGAGGTCGCGCCCGACGGAACCGGGTTCGTGACGCTGCCGCCGCAGTCCGCGATCGTGTACCGGATGGCCTGGGAGGCGCCGCCCCTGTTCGACCTGTACGCCCTGGGCGACTTCAACGGGTGGACGGCGACGCCCGAGGGCCGCCTCGCCTACCAGGGCAGCAACCGCTACCAGGGGGACGTCGCCATGACCGCCGGGCGGCAGTGGTTCAAGCTCTCGACCCCGGACTGGGACCTGCGCGCGAACCTCGGCGGCATCGGAGTCCAGGCCGTCCAGCTCGACCAGAGCCGCGCGCTCGAGCACACCTGGTGGCTCAACTACGGCTACGACGGGGCCCTCTACATCGACGTCCCCGAGGACGGCTCCTACCGGTTCGACCTCGCCGCCGACGACGTGTACCACCCCGTGCTCCCCAACACGCGCGTGGCA
>JAEZXM010000492.1 GCA_023419875.1 Pseudomonadota bacterium
GGATCGCTCGCTGCGGGCGGCGCGGGCGCCTGCGCGGGCGACCTGGGACGCGCATGCTCGATCTGCTCGGCCAGCTCCAGCGAGCGGACGAGGAGGCGCACGAGCACCCCGTCCTCGATGGGCCGGCCGCCGAGCCGATGTTCCTTGAGCTCCTCGATCCGCTCCGCGACCTCGTCCAGCTCGCGCCGAAGCGCGTCCACGTCCGGGCCGGCGGCGAGCAGCGCGAGGAGGAGGAGCTGAGGGACCATGGGTGATCTTCGAGGGTCAGCAACCGGCGTGCCGCGCGTCCAGGGCCGGCGTTCCGGCCGGTTACGGGCGCCGGACGGCGGCTCCTCGCGGGCGGGGCGAGGTCCGCCCTCGGAAATCCGTCGAGGTCACGAGCCGCCGCCCTCCGGCTCGTCGCGAGAGATGCCGTACTTGTCGAGCTTGTAGTAGAGCGCCGACGGCTTCACCCCGAGGAGCCGCGCCGCCTCCGCCTTCACGCCCCGCGCCCGCTCCATGGCCGCGAGCACGAGCTCCTTCTCGAGGTCGTCGAGCACGTCGGGCAGGCTCCGTTCACCCGTCAGCACCGGGAGCCCGGCCCCGGCCGGCGATCTCCTTAGGCCATCGGGCAGGTCCTCGGGCCGGATCTCCGGCCCGTCAGCGAAGACGAGCGCCTGCTCGACGAGGTTCGAGAGCTCGCGGACGTTGCCCGGCCAGCGGTGCCGGCGGAGCCGCTCGAGCGCCTCCGGCGTGAAGCCGGTCACCTTGCGCCCCATCCGCGGGGCGGCGCGCGAGAGGAAGACGCGCGCCAGCTCCTCCACGTCCCCGGGCCGGTCCCGGAGCGGCGGCAGCCGCACCTGCACCACGTCGAGCCGGTAGTAGAGGTCCTCGCGGAAGCGGCCCTCGGCGACCATCTTCGCGAGGTCGCGGTTCGTCGCCGACACGAGCCGGACGTCCACCTCGATCGACCCCTCCCCGCCCACCCGCTCGATCCGGCGCTCCTGGAGAACGCGCAGGAGCTTCACCTGGATCGAGGGCGGCATCTCGCCCACCTCGTCGAGGAACAGCGTCCCGCCGTCGGCGAGCTCGAACCGCCCCAGCTTCCGCTTCACCGCCCCGGTGAAGGCGCCGCGCTCGTGGCCGAACAGCTCCGACTCGAGCAGCCCCTCGGGGATGGCGGCGCACGACACCGAGACGAAGGGCCCGGCGCGGCGGGGGCCGCCGTCGTGGATCGCGCGGGCGACGAGCTCCTTGCCCGTCCCCGACTCGCCCAGGACGAGCACCGTTGCGTCGGTGGACGCGACCTTGCGGATCTGCTCGAGCACCCGGCGCATCGGCTCGGAGCGCCCCACGATGCCGTGCGGATCGTGCTCGCGTGCGGCGTCCTCGTCGAGCGCCTCGACCCGCCCGCGGGCGTTCCGCGCGCCGCGGCGCTCGCGGGCGATCTGCACCGCCTTCTCGACGCGCGCGCGCAGGACCTCGGGCGAGAACGGCTTCTCGACGAAGTCGATGGCCCCGAGCGCCATCGCCTCGACCGCGGTGCCGATCGTGCCGTGCGCGGACACGACGAGCACGGTGGCGTCCGGGTCGTCTGCGCGGAGCCGCCGGACGACCTCGATCCCGTCCAACGGCACCATGCGCAGATCGGTCACGACGACGTCCGCCGGCCGCTTGCGGTAGGCGGCGATCGCCTCGGCGCCCCCCCGCACGCCCTGGACGTCGTGGCCGAGGCGGGTCAGGACGAGGACCATGCCCTCACGCATGGAGTCGTGGTCGTCGGCGACGAGGATGCGGGCCATCGCGGACGATTGTACCCGGCCAGGGGAAGCGGCCGGCCGGGCGAGCGCGACGTTTCGTCGAGATCTACAGATTCCGAACAAATTTCGTATTTGTCGAAGGCTGGTCCGTGGCTACGAAGGGAGAGAGAGGTAGACCATGAACAAGCAGAGGACCTGGCTCAACTTCGGCTTCCCCATCCTGGCCGTGCTCGGAGTGCTGCTCGTGCAGGAGTCCTGGGCGCGGTCGCAGATCGAGGCGATCCCGTACTCTGAGTTCCAGCGGCTCGTGCGCGAGGAGAAGGTCGCGCAGGTGGTGGTCTCGCAGGACCAGCTCCAGGGCGAGCTCCGCGAGCCGCTCCCCAGCGGAAAGAGGCGGTTCGTCACCGTCCGCGTCGACGCCGACATGGCCAAGGAGCTCGACGCCCACGGCGTGAAGTTCGCGGGTCGGTTCGAGAGCCAGCTCCTCCCGATGATCCTCTCCTGGGTGGTTCCGATCGCGCTCTTCTTCGGCGTGTGGATGTGGCTCTCGCGCCGGGTCGCCAAGCAGATGGGCGGCATGGGCGGCGGGCTCATGTCCCTCGGGAAGTCGAAGGCCAAGGTCTACGTGGAGACGGACACCAAGGTGTCGTTCGCCGACGTCGCGGGCGTCGAGGAGGCGAAGGCCGAGCTGCAGGAGGTCGTCTCGTTCCTCAAGGACCCGAAGGGTCAGGGGCGCCTCGGCGCGCGGATGCCCAAGGGCGTGCTCCTCGTCGGACCCCCGGGCACCGGCAAGACGCTCCTCGCCAAGGCCGTGGCGGGCGAGGCGAGCGTGCCCTTCTTCTCCATCTCCGGCTCCGAGTTCGTGGAGATGTTCGTGGGCGTCGGCGCGGCCCGCGTGCGCGACCTCTTCGAGCAGGCCCGCGCGAAGGCCCCGGCGATCATCTTCATCGACGAGCTCGACGCGCTCGGCCGGGCGCGCGCCAGCGTCGCCGGCATGGGCGGGCACGACGAGAAGGAGCAGACGCTCAACCAGCTCCTGGTCGAGCTCGACGGCTTCGACCCGACTGCGGGCATCGTGCTCCTCGGCGCCACCAACCGCCCCGAGGTGCTCGACCCCGCGCTCCTCCGCGCCGGCCGCTTCGACCGGCAGGTGCTGGTCGACCGTCCGGACCGCGCCGGGCGGATCGCGATCCTCCGGGTCCACGTCCGGAAGGTGAAGCTCGCGCCCGGCGTGAAGCTCGACGAGGTGGCCGCGCTCACGCCCGGGTTCACCGGCGCCGATCTCGCGAACCTCGTGAACGAGGCGGCCCTGGTCGCGACCCGCCGTGGGGCGGAGGAGGTCTCGCTCGAGGACTTCAACGCCGGCGTCGAGCGGATCATCGCCGGGCTCGAGAAGAAGAACCGGATCCTGAACCCGCGCGAGCGTGAGGTGGTGGCGCACCACGAGCTCGGCCACGCGCTCGTGGCCGCGGCCCTGCCCGGCACCGACCCGGTCCACAAGATCTCGATCATCCCGCGCGGCATCGGCGCGCTCGGCTACACGATCCAGCGCCCCACCGAGGACCGCTACCTCATGACGCGCGAGGAGCTCGAGGCCAAGATGGCGGTGCTCCTCGGCGGCCGCGCCGCGGAGCACCTCGTCCACGGGCACTTTTCCACCGGCGCCGCCGACGACCTCGGCAAGGCGAGCGAGATCGCCCGGAGCATGGTGACCCGCTACGGCATGGCCGGCGGGCTCGGGCCGGTGAGCTACCAGAGCGAGCCCGAGGGGTTCCTCGGCCAGGTGACCGGCACGCGGAGGCTCTACTCCGAGGAGACGGCGCGCGAGATCGACCTCGCGGTGCGCGAGCTCCTCGACGGCGCGTTCCGCCGGGCGCGGAACCTGCTCGAGGCCAACGTGGCGGTGCTCGAGGAGGGCGCCCGCACGCTCCTCGCCCGCGAGACGCTCGCCGGCGACGACCTCGCCGCGCTGCTCGGGCGGGTGAAGGCGGAGGCCCGGCCGGCGGCGGCGTGAGCCTCGGGGCCGGCGGGCCGCCGCCGCGCCCCAGGCATTTCCTCGCCCCCGCCGCCGTTCTCTGCTTCCATCGCCGGGTGACGCGGTTGCTCCAGACGTGGCAGCTCGTGGCGGCGATCCTCTCGGTCGTCGCCGCCGTCCTGGCGTCGGGCCACGCCATCCTGCACAAGCGCGACGTGCGCTCGGCGCTGGGCTGGGTCGGGCTCATCCTCGTCGCCCCCCTCGTCGGCGCCGCCGCCTACCTCGTCTTCGGCGTGAACCGGATCCGGCGGCGGGCGTTGGCGCTGCGGCTCCCGGAGGTCCGACCTCGTCCCGAGGATCGGCCGCCCCCTCCGGCGCTGCCGGCCGAGGCCGCACACCTCGCGCCGCTCGTCCAGCTCGCGGACAGCGTCGCGCGCCGGCCGCTCGTGGCCGGGAACCGGATCGAGCCCCTCGCCGGTGGCGCCCGCGCCTACCCGGCCATGCTCGCGGCCATCGACGCGGCGGAGCGCTCGGTCACGCTCTGCACGTACATCTTCGACGCGGGCGTGGTCGGCGACGCGTTCGTGGACGCGCTCACCCGCGCGCACCGGCGCGGGGTGCAGGTCCGCGTCCTCGTGGACGCCATCGGCGTTCGCTATCGCTGGCCACCGGTCCACCGCCGGCTCCGCCGGAACGGCGTCCGCACGGCGCTCTTCCTCCCGCGCCTCTCGCCGGTGTGGCTCCCGTTCGTGAACCTCCGGAACCACCGGAAGATCCTGGTCGCCGACGGGCGGATCGGGTTCACGGGCGGCATGAACATCCGCGACACCTTCATGCCCAGCGACGGCGGTCCCAACCCGTCGATCGACCTGCACGCGCGGCTCGAGGGACCGGTGGTCGGGCACCTCCAGTCCGCGTTCGCGGAGGACTGGCTCTTCACCACCGGAGAAGGGCTCGACGGCCCGGCCTTCTTCCCGCCGCCGGTCGCGGCCGGGACGGTGCTCGCCCGCGGGATCCCCGACGGGCCGGACGAGGACTTCGAGACGATCCGCTGGATCCTGCTCGGCGCGATCGCCGCGGCCCGCGAGCGGATCCGGATCGTGACGCCCTACTTCCTCCCCGACCAGCCGCTCATCACCGCCCTCAACGTGGCGGCGATGCGTGGCGTCGAGGTGGACGTCGTCCTGCCCGAGCGCGGGAACCTCCCCGTCGTCCAGTGGGCCCAGAACGCCCAGCTCTGGCAGGTGCTCGACCGCGGCTGCCGCGTCTGGCTCTCCCCGCCTCCCTTCGACCACGCCAAGGCCATGACCGTGGACGGCGTCTGGTCGCTCCTCGGCTCGGCGAACTGGGACCCGCGGAGCCTGCGGCTCAACTTCGAGCTCGACGTCGAGTGCTACGACGACGCCGTGGCGCGAAGCCTCGACACGCTCGTCGACGAGCGCCTGCGGCTCGCCCGGCCGGTCACGCTGCGTGACATGGATCAACGGCCGCTCGTCTACCGCCTCCGGGACGGGGTCGCCCGGCTGCTCTCTCCGTACCTGTGAGCGCGCGGGTGCAGTAAGCTCCCCGCCCATGTCCAGCCCCTACCTGTCGATCGCGATCGTCGTCGCCTACGTGCTGATCATGCTCTGGGTCGGCTGGATCTCGATGCGGAAGACCCGCGACGTGAAGGACTTCTTCATCGGCGGCCGGACGCTCGGCCCGTGGATGAGCGCCTTCGCCTACGGCACGACCTACTTCTCCGCGGTGCTGTTCATCGGCTACGCGGGCAAGCTGGGGTGGGGCTTCGGCATCTACACGATGTGGATCGTCGCCGGGAACACGGCCATCGGCACGCTCGCGGCCTGGAAGGTCCTTGCCGGGCGGACCCGCGACATGACCGCCCGGCTCTCCGCGATCACCATGCCCGAGTTCCTCCGGGCCCGCTTCCAGAGCCCGCGGCTCCAGATCTTCGCGGCGGCGGTGATGTTCGTCTTCCTCGTCCCCTACTCGGCGTCGGTGCTGATGGGCCTCTCGTACCTCTTCGAGATGACCCTCCAGATCGACTACGAGCACGCGCTCTACTTCCTCACCGGCCTCACCGCGGTGTACCTGGTGATGGGCGGCTACTTCGCGGTCGCCATCTCCGACTTCATCCGCGGCATCGTCGAGTTCGCGGGCGTCATGCTCATGGTGTGGCTCCTCGCCCACCGCGACGGCATCGGCGGGTTCGGCGCCGCCACCTCGACACTGCTCGCGGATCCCAAGACCATGGCGCCCGGGCTCGAGGCGGTGAAGACGCTCGGCTCGGGCGGCCTCGCCGTCGCCGTGCCCGGCTGGCTGACGCTCGCGGCGCTCGTGCTCATCACGAGCTTCGGCCCCTGGGCGCTGCCGCAGATGGTCCAGAAGTTCTACTCGATCCGCAGCCGCCGGGACGTCACCCGGGCGATGACCATCGCCGGCATCTTCGCCCTGTTCATGTCGTTCGGCGCCTACTACTCGGGCGCCCTCACCCACCTCTTCTACCGCGGCGGCCTGCCCGCCGAGCTCGTCGGCACGGCCGGCCCGATCTTCGACAAGATCATGCCGCACTTCATCACCACCTCCGGCCTGCCGTACGCCCTCGTGGTGGTGATCGTGCTCATGGTCTTCTCCGCCTCGATGTCGAGCCTCTCGTCGCTCGTGCTGGTCTCGAGCTCGGCGGTGGCGATCGACATCTACGGCGCGTTCGTCGACCACCAGAAGAACCCGAAGCGGACGATGGCGCTCCTCCGGCTCCTCTGCGCGGCCTTCGTCGGCCTCTCGCTCTACATCGCCCTCCAGAAGCCGACGCTCATCATGAACCTCATGATCATGAGCTGGGGCACGCTCTCCGGCGTCTTCCTCGCGCCGTACGTCTACGGCCTCTTCTGGAAGCGAACCACCCGAGCCGGCGTGTGGGCGGGGATGGTGGTCGGGCTCGCCTCGGCGGTGGGGCTCTTCGTGGCCTGGGGCGCCGACGGCGTGCCGCTCGCGGGCGCGGTCGCGATGGTGATCCCGCTCCTCGTCGTCCCCCTGGTCTCGGTCTTCACGCGCCCGCCGGAGGCGAAGGTGATCGAGACGGCCTTCGGCATGGTCGCGACCAGCCCGGACGCCTCCGGACGCGCCGCCTAGCCCTTCCGCGCCTGCCGCACCGCCAGCGGCCCGACGAGCACGAGCGCCACCACGAGGAGCACGATGCCCGCCGCCTCGAGCCCGCGCGGGCGCTCGCCGAGCTGGGCCGCGCTGGCGACGAGGCCGACGAGCGGGGTCGCGAGGATCGCGAGGCTCGCGACGCCCGCCGAGACGTGCCGGAGGAGCGCGGTCCAGAGCACCCAGGCGATCGCCGTCGCCGGAAGGATCTCGTAGATCACGGCGAAGACGAGGTACGGCGCCCACTCCGCCGGCCGCTCGTGCACGAGCAACGCGGCGGCCCAGAGCGCGAGGCCGCCGAAGAGCGTCTGCCAGGCGGCGACGCCCAGAGCGTCGGCCCTCTCGCGGACGAGCAGCCGCCGGGTGACGATCGCGCCGAGCGCCCAGCTGAAGCCGGCGCCGGTGGCGAGCGCCGCGGCCGCGACGTTCCCCGCAGCGCCCGCCCCGCCCAGGAACACGAGCGCGAGCCCGGCGCCCGCGGCGGCGAGGGCGAGCGTCTGGATCCGTCCGGGCTTCTCGCCGAGGAGCGGCCACGCCAGCCCCACCACCCAGAACGGCATCGTGTAGCAGAGGAGCGCGGCACGCCCCGCCGGTCCCTGCCGGAGCGCGAGCATCGAGAGCGCGGTGTTGAGGCCGGCCTGGAGGATCCCGCCCCAGGCGAGCGGCCAGGAGGGGCGGGGCAGCCGCCGGCGTTGGAGGATCGCGAGGAGTCCCACGAGCAGGACTCCCGCCGGCACGAACCGCCAGGCGGAGAAGACGAACGGCCCCACGTAGGCGAGGGCCGACTTCATCACCACCCAGTTGTAGCCCCAGAGGAAGGGGACGAGGAGAAGCGCAGCCAGGGTCCAGGCTGCCCCGGTGCGGCCCGGGCCCTCGGTCGTACTTTCTCGTCGAGGGGCCTCGCCCATCCCGTGTGCCTTCGGCGAAGCTATCACCGGAGGTGCGCGGCATGTCCAGGCGAATCCTGGTCGTCGACGTCGGCGGCACGCACGTGAAGCTGCACGTGACCGGTGGCAAGGAGATCGTGAAGTTCCCCTCCGGCAAGCGGCTCACCCCTGCGCGCATGATCGGGGAGGCGAAGCGGGAGGTCGCGGCGCGCGGCTGGAGGTTCGACGCCGTCACCATCGGCGTCCCCGCGCCGGTCGTCGCCGGCAGGGTCGCGCTCGAGCCCGCGAACCTCGGCCGCGGCTGGACGAGGTTCGACTTCCGCAAGGCCGCGGGGAAGCCCGTCCGCCTCGTCAACGACGCGGCCATGCAGGCGCTCGGCAGCTACTCCGGCAAGGGCACGATGCTGTTCCTCGGCCTCGGGACGGGCCTGGGCGCGGCGCTCGTCGCTCATGGCACGCTCGTGCCGCTCGAGCTGGCGCGGATGCCGTACAAGCGCGGCGAGCTCGAGGACTACGTCGGCGAGCGCGCGCTCCTCCGCCTGGGCAAGCCCGCCTGGCGCAAGGTCGTCGATCGCGTGGTGCGCGAGGTGTCCGCGGCCTTCGTCGTGGACGAGGTGGTCCTGGGCGGCGGGAACGCGCGCCGGCTCAAGGTCCTGCCGCCGAACGCCCGCCTCGGCGCGAACGCCCTGGCGATGGTCGGGGGGGAGCGGCTGTGGGAGGAGGAGCCCCGCCACCAGCGTTCGCGCTTCACGGCCGCGACCGGGGGTCGCGCGCGGGGAAAGTAAGGGTTTCGGAGGTGATCTCGGCCGGCCCGTTCCGGTAGCATGCGGGTCACCCGAAGGTCCCGGGGCGGACGGCGCGGCGCGGAGGGTGTCCGCGCACGGGCAGGCACTTCACGGCCCCGCGAGGAGAGACGATGGAAGGTACGGAGGAGGCGGGCTCTGCCCGCCGACGGGGCGAGGGCGAAGCCCGAGCAATCGACGCCCGGCTCGTTTCCGGGGACGAGGCGGTGGCGGCCGCGGCGCTCGACGCGGGGGTTCACCTGGGAACGGGCTACCCCGGGACCCCGTCCACCGAGATCCTGCAGGTGCTGCACGCGCTCGGCGGGCGGGCCCAGTGGGCGCCCAACGAGAAGGTCGCCCTCGAGGTCGGCCTGGGCGCGGCCTTCGGCGGCGCGCGCGCGCTCGTGACCATGAAGCACGTCGGCCTGAACGTCGCCGCAGACCCGCTCTTCACGGCCGCCTACACCGGCGTCACCGGCGGCCTGGTGGTGATCTCGGCGGACGATCCGGGCATGGCCTCCTCGCAGAACGAGCAGGACAACCGCCATTACGCGGTCGCGGCCGGCCTCCCCATGCTCGAGCCCTCCGACTCGCAGGAGGCGTACGACCTGACGCTCGCGGCGTTCGACCTGTCCGGGAGGTGGAAGCTGCCCGTCCTCCTCCGGATGACGACGCGCGTCTGCCACTCGAAGTCGATCGCGACGCGACGCGCCGCCCTCCCCGCCGCGACGCCGGCGTTCCAGCGCGACATCCAGGGCCGGGTGATGATCCCGGCGTACGCCCGGCCGGCGCACCGGCGGCTCCGCAAGAAGCTCGACGAGATCCGGACCTGGGCGGAGACCGCGCCCGTCGCGGCCGTCGAGCGGCGGGCCGGCGCCGAGCTCGGGATCATCACCGCCGGCGTCACTGCGCGGCACGCGGCCGAGGCCGCCCCGCGCGCCAGCCTGCTCGAGCTGAAGCTCGTCTACCCGCTCCCGCTCGAGCGCATCCGCGCCTTCTCGCGGAGCGTCGCCCGGTGCGTCGTGGTGGAGGAGGGCGACCCCGTCTTCGCCGAGGCGCTCGCCGCCGCGGGCATCGCGGTCGAGTCCAAGGACCCGTCGTTCCGGTTCGGCGAGCTGAACGTCGAGCGCGTCCGCCGGATCCTGGCGAACGACCGGTCGCCGGAGCCGGAGCTCCCGAAGGGAAAGCCCCCCGCTCTCTGCGAGGCCTGCCCGTATCACCCCGTCTACGGCACGCTCCGCAAGCTCGACTGCATCGTCGCCGGGGACATCGGCTGCTACACGCTGGGCGTCCTGCCGCCGTACCAGGGCATGGACACGTGCGTCGCCATGGGCGCGTCGATCGGCGTGGGCCTGGGGCTCCGGCACGTCCTCCCGGAGAAGGACGCGAAGCGGGTGGTGTCGATCATCGGCGACTCGACCTTCGTCCACTCCGGCGTCTCCGGCCTGGTCGAGATGGTCTACAACCCGCCGCCGACCGGGCACGTGCTCGTCGTCCTCGACAACGGGACGACCGCGATGACCGGGCAGCAGGAGCACCCGGGCACCGGCCGCACGCTCGGGCACGAGCCCACCGGAAACCTGTCGATCGAGGGGCTCGCCCGTGCGCTCGGCGTCAAGAACGTGCACGTGGTCGATCCGGTCCCGGACCCGAACGCGTTCGAGAAGGTCCTCGTGGAGAGCCTGGCGAAGCCGGAGCTCACGGTGATCGTGTCGCGGCGGCCCTGCATCCTCGCCGCCGCCGACATCCGGAAGTACGAGAAGGCGGCCGACGCGAAGCGCGCGGCCTCGTGCGAGGTCGAGAATGGGTGACAAGGTCGTGAACGTCGTCGTCGCGGGCCTCGGAGGGCAGGGCGTCATCAAGGCCTCGGACATCCTCGCCGACGCCGTATTCCGCGCCGGGCGCGACGTGAAGAAGGCCGAGATCCACGGGATGAGCCAGCGAGGCGGATCGGTCACCTCCGACGTCCGCTTCGGCGACGCGGTCCTCTCGCCCATGATCTCCACCGGCGAGGCCGACTATCTCCTCGTGCTCGCGCCCTCCGAGGTCGCGGTGACGAAGCCGCTCCTCGCCCCGCACGGCGTCCTCATCCCGCCGGACGCCATCCCCGAGGCGAAGCTCGCCAACAAGCGTAGCCTCAACGTGGCGCTCCTCGGCATGCTGGCCGCGCGGCTCGACATCCCCGACGAGCACTGGCAGGCGGCCATCCGGGCCGCGCTCCCGGAGCGCCTCCACGCCGTGAACGACGCGGCGTTCAAGCTCGGCAAAGAGACCCCGCTCCCCCGTTCCTGACCCGAGGAGGCCATCGTGAAGACACTCTGGAACGACCCCGAAGGTGGCTTCCACCCCGCGAGCGCCCCCGACTTCCTGCCGCGCCGCGAGCTCGAGCGGCTCCAGCTCGGCCGGCTCCAGTCGATCGTCCGCCGCGCCTACGAGCGCGTGCCGCTGTTCCGGGCGCGGATGGAGGAGCGGAAGCTCGGCCCCGACGCCATCCGGGCGCTCCCCGACCTCGGGCAGCTCCCGTTCACCGTCAAGACCGACCTGCGGGACACGTATCCGTTCGGCCTGTTCGCCTCGCCCATGAGCGAGGTGGTCCGCCTCCACGCCTCCTCGGGCACGACCGGGAAGCCCATCGTCGTCGCGTACACCGACGCCGACGTCCAGGTCTGGTCGAGCGTGATGGTCCGCTCCTTCGCCGCCTGCGGCCTGCACAAGGGCGACGTCATCCAGAACGCCTACGGCTATGGGCTCTTCACCGGCGGCCTCGGCGCGCACTACGGCGCGGAGGAGCTCGGCGCGACGGTGATCCCCATCTCCGGCGGCAACACCGAGCGGCAGCTCATGGTGCTCGCCGACTTCGGCGTGACCGCGATCTGCTGCACGCCCTCGTACTTCATCCACCTCATCGAGAAGGCCAAGGAGGCGAAGATCGGCTTCGGCAAGCTGAAGGTGGGCGTGTTCGGCGCCGAGCCCTGGTCGGACTCGATGCGCGAGCACATCCAGAGCGAGACGGGGATCCGGGCCCACGACATCTACGGGCTCTCGGAGATCATCGGCCCCGGCGTCGGGATCGAGTGTATCCACCGCAACGGCCTGCACCTGTTCGAGGACCACTTCTACCCGGAGATCGTGGACCCGGAGACGGGCGCGGTGCTGCCCGACGGGAAGGAGGGCGAGCTCGTGCTCACGACGCTCTCCAAGGAGGCGATGCCGATGATCCGGTACCGCACCCGGGACATCACCGCCCTCGACCCCGAGCAGTGCCCGTGCGGCCGCACGCTGCGCCGCATCAGGCGCATCGGCCGCCGCTCGGACGACATGTTCATCATCCGCGGCGTGAACGTGTTCCCGTCGCAGGTCGAGACCGCGCTGCTCAAGGTGGAGGGGACGCTGCCGCACTACCAGATCGTCCTCACCCGCGAGAAGGGGCTCGACGAGATGGAGGTGCAGGTCGAGGTGACGCCCGAGGTGTTCTCGGACGAGATCCGCGCCCTCCAGGCGCTGCAGGGGAAGCTCGAGACGGCGATCGAGCACGTGCTCGGGATCCGCGTGAAGGTGACGCTGGTCGCCCCGCGCACGCTCGCCCGCAGCGAGGGCAAGGCGAAGCGCGTGCAGGACAAGCGGAAGGTGTGACGAACGAGTGGGACACGTGAGGAGACCACCATGAAGATCCGTCAGCTCTCGCTCTTCCTCGAGAACCGCCCCGGCCAGCTCCGCCTCCCCTGCAAGATCCTGGGCGACGCGGGCATCCAGGTGCTCACGATGTCGCTCGCCGACACCCAGCAGTTCGGCATCCTTCGCCTGGTGGTGAAGGACTGGGAGAAGGCAAAGGCCGCGCTCGAGAAGCAGGGCGTGGTGGTGAACGTGACCGAGGTACTCGCGGTCGACGTGCCGGACAAGCCGGGCGGTCTCGCCCAGGTCCTCGAGGGCTTCGAGCGGGCGGGCCTGGGCATCGAGTACATCTACCCGTTCGCCCGCGGCTCGGCCGCGGCGCTGCTCTTCCGCGTCGAGGATCCCGACAAGGCGGAGAAGATCCTCGCCGAGCACGGCGTGCGCCTCGTCCCCGCCGCCGAGCTCCTCGCCCGGGCCGGGAGCTGAGGGCGCCGTGAAAGCCCCCTTCGAGAACCGGATCTGGGATCCCGCCGAGACGCTGCCCCGGAACGAGCTCGGGGCCTTGCAGGCGAGGCGGCTCGCCGAGACGGTGGCGCGCGTCTCCCGCGTGCCGTTCTATCGCGACGCGCTCGGCGCGGCCCGGGTCGGCCCCGACTCGATCCGCTCCGCCGACGACGTGCGGCGGCTGCCGTTCACGGTAAAGGACGACCTCCGCCGCACCTACCCGCTCGGCCTCCTCGCCGTGCCGCGGTCGGAGGTGGCCCGCGTCCACGGCTCCTCCGGCACGACCGGGAAGTCCACCTTCGTCGCCTACACGCAGCAGGACCTCGAGACCTGGTCGAACCTGTGCGCCCGGTTCCTCACCGCCGGCGGCCTCCGCTCCGACCACGTCGTCCACATCGCCTTCGGCTTCGGCCTCTTCACCGGCGGTTTCGGCCTCTTCGGCGGCGTGCAGAAGGTCGGCGCGGCCATCGTCCCGCTCGGCGGCGGCAACACGCCCAAGCAGATCGAGCTCATCCAGGACCTCCAGGCCGACGTGCTCGTGTGCACGCCGTCCTACGCGCTCCACATCGCCGAGGTGTTCGAGGCGAAGGGGTTCAAGCCGCAGGCGATCAGCCTGAAGTTCGGCCACTTCGGCGCCGAGCCCTGGACCGAGGAGATGCGGCTCGAGATCGAGCGGAGCCTCGGGATCATGGCCTTCAACAACTACGGCCTCTCCGAGGTGATCGGCCCCGGCGTCTCCGGCGAGTGCTGGGCCCGCACCGGCATGCACGTGAACGAGGACCACTTCCTCGTCGAGTGCATCGACGCGAAGACGCTCGAGCCCGTCCCCGACGGCACGCTCGGGGAGCTCGTGTTCACCTCGCTGACCAAGGAGGCGCTGCCGATCGTCCGCTACCGGACGCGCGACCTCGCCATCCTCGACCGCGGCCCCTGCCCCTGCGGCCGCACCGGCGCCCGCATGAGCCGGGTGAAGGGCCGCTCGGACGACATGCTCATCATCCGCGGCGTGAACGTCTTCCCGTCGCAGGTGGAGGAGGCGCTCCTGCGCGTCGAGGAGACCGCGCCGCACTACCTCATCGAGGTCTCGCGCCCCGGCGCGCTCGACGAGGTGGTGGTGAAGGTCGAGGTCCGCCCCGGCGACTTCCGGGACGAGATGCGCCAGATGGTCGAGCTGCGCGACCGGATCGACCGCGAGATCCACGCCGTCACCGGCATCCGGATGACCGTCGAGCTCGTCGCGCCCAATACCCTCGAGCGCTCGCAGGGGAAGGCGAAGCGGGTGATCGACCATCGGAAGACGGGGGGGTAGCCGGCGGGGGACGGGTCGGCCCGCCCGGGCCCTTCTCCCGGCCGAGGATTCTCCGTAGTACGGGAGCCATGCCCTCCGTCGCCGTCGTCACCGGCGCCTCGCGCGGCGTCGGCCGGGGAGTCGCCACCGCGCTCGACGCGGAAGGTCTCGTGGTCTACGCCACCGGCCGCACCGTCGCGCGCGCCGAGCTCCCGCCTGCGGTGCGGCGCCTCCCGTGCGATCACACGCGCGACGACGAGGTCGAGGCCGCCTTTGCGCGCGTGCTGGCGGAGGCGGGCAGGATCGATCTCCTCGTGAACAACGCCTGGGGCGGGTACGAGGGCATGGTCGAGGGCGACCGCTTCACCTGGCCCGCGCCGTTCTGGGAGCAACCGCTCCGGCGCTGGGACGCGATGTTCCAGGCCGGCGTTCGCGCGGCGTACGCGGCGAGCCGGCTCGCCGCCCGGCCGATGGTCGCCGCCCGCCGCGGACTCATCGTGAACATCTCCTACTGGGCCGCGCAGAAGCACATGGGGAACGCCGCGTACGGCGCCGCCAAGGCGGCGACGGACAAGCTCTCGCACGACCTCGCGGAGGAGCTCCGGCCCCATGGCGTCTCCGCGCTCTCGCTCTACCCCGGCCTCGTCCGCACCGAGGCCGTCCTCGCGGCCGCCGCCGAGGGACACCTCGACCTCGCCAACAGCGAGAGCCCGGAGTTCACCGGCCGCGTCGTGGCCGCCCTCCTCCGGGATCCGAACCTCGCCCGCCTCTCCGGCGGCGTCCACGTGGGCGCGACGCTCGCGCGCGGCTACGGGATCGTCGACGTCGACGGTCGCTCGCCCGACCCGCTCACGCTCGAGCGCGCCTGAGCTCGCTCATCCGCCGAGCCCGGACGCGCCCTGGCGGCTCCCGCGAGAAGGGCACCGGCCTCGGCCTCGCGCTCGCGAAGAAGGTCGCCGAGGCGCACGGCGGGACGCTGGTGCTGCCAAGCAGTCACCGGACCGCGGTACGCTCTCCGCGAGGAATCGCCATGGTCGACCGCCCTCGCTCCGCGCGCCTCGTCCTCTCGCTCTTGCTCCTGGCCGCGAGCCCTGCGGCGGCGGTGGAGATCATGCTCGAACCTGTCGGCCCCTGGGCGCAGATCGACATCGCCCCGATGCGCGCCGCGGTGCGCGCGCTCCTCGAGGGCCCGGAGCTCGAGCGCGCGCGGACCGTGCCGGCGATCCGGAAGACGCCGGAGCGGTTCGCGCCGCCGGTGCTCCTCGCGCTCTCGCGGGTCCTCCGCGAGCAAGGCGACATCGAGGGAGCCCTGTTCTGGTTCCACGCCGGGCTGCTCCGCGCACGGTTCGACGCGAGCCGCTGCGCAGACGAGTCGGCCCGCGACGCCGTCCAGGCGCTCCAGGCGGAGTTCGACGAGGGCCTCGTCGCCCGAGCGATCGGCGACGACGAGGGGAGGCGGCTGGAGCGGGACGTCTCCCGCGTCGTGGAGTGGGACCGATGGACCCCGCACGCGTACGATCAGCGCTGGATCATCCTGACCGGCGTTCCCGCCGTGCTCGCCGCCCGGGCCGGTTTGGCCCCTGCGGACGTGGTCCTCTCGCTTCCGCGCGACCGGTGGGACGATCTCGAGGAGGAGGCGCGGCGCGAATACCGTACGGCACTCGTCGAGGACTTCCTCCTTGGCGTGTTCCTGCGGTGGGGACGCGTCGGCGCCGGCCGGCCCCACCTCAAGTACGGCGAGATCGCGGCGGACGCGGGCCCCGTGCGGCCCCTCCCGCTCGCGCAGAACACGGCCCTGCTCGCCGGCGCCTCCTTGCTCCGGGCGCCCGACGCTCGGCTCGGTCCGGTGTTCGCCGGCTACCAGATCGTTCCGACGGGGTCGGAGGTGCTCCGCGTCTACTGCGGCGACGCCGCTGTGGCCGAGCCGGGCGCGGAGCTCCAGGCTGGCCACGTCTACCGGCTCCGGTGGTCGTCCGACCTCTCCTGCACCGTCGCGCCCTACGAAGCGGCGGTGGTCCGCGGCTCGTTCGACGAACCGGCGGTGTGGCTCGTGGACGCGAGGGCGAAGCTCACGCTCCAGACCACCTTCACCCCGGGGAAACGGGAGGTGAAGGCGGTCTGCCGCGCGGGGAGCCGGCCCGAGGTGGTCGAGCAGCTCGGAGCGGTGACGCTGCCCCTCGAGCCCGCGAGCATCTACGAGCTGAGCGCGGAGCTCGTGCCCACCTCCGATACGTGCAGGCTGAGCGCCCGGGCCCTGGCGGCGCCCCTGCCTCCCGGCTCCTGGAGCGCCTCCTCGGATCGGCGCGCGGGCACGCTCTCCGGCGTCGCCGAGCCGTTCCTGTGGGCCGCGGTCGCTTGCGCCGCTCTCGCCGCGGCCGGGTTCGCACTGTGGAGGCTGGGAAGGCGAGGGGGTAGCGGGCACGGAAGACCGTTCTGAGCCTGGCCTGCCCAGCACTACAGGGCCGGTCCACGTCCCCGGGCGGAGCCCCAGATCGCGAGCACGTCGATGACGTGGCTCTGGACGTCCACGGTGAAGTAGACGTGGTACCCGCTCTGCTTCATGAAGATGCGACGCAGGTCCGGCCTCCTCGAAGTGGGCCAGCTCACACCCAGGCCGGGCGTGTCCCCGATCAGCCGCAGCGTCCGGGCCAGTTCCGCGGTGAACAGCATCGGAGCGGACGGGCGGTTCTCTCGCCACCACCTGCTCAACCGATCCGCCTCTTGCCGCGCCCGCCTAGCGATTCGGAGCCGCAAGGCGGGCCCGGAGCTCGGCGAGGAACTCGTCGCCATCGACCCAATCGCCGCGCTCGATCTCCGCGGCACCTTCTTCGATGGCCTGCAGCAGACGGGCGCGCTCCTCCGGATCGAGCTCGTCTTCCACGAGCATCAGCTCGACCTCGGAGCCCTCGGGAAGATCGGTCGGCTCGTTCAACACGAGTCGGCCGTCCCGGACCTGGGCCCTGAGCACCTTCATGCGACCCTCATCATACCGGCTCGCGCCGGCGTTCGCCGTGTCCACCTGGTCGGTCATGCGAGGGCCAGCAGCAGGAAGCGTGCCCGGGTGGGCCGCTCGTGTCTCCGCTGGGTTACCGTCGCGGGCTGGTACGTGCCACGGACAAACCGGCCGCGTGACGCGCGTCGCCAGACCTAACCTCCGGCCGCGCCACCCGCGACCGCCCTCTTCCCCATCCCCCTCACGCCCTCCCCCGGCACCTCCACCCGCGCGATCGTCCCCCCGCCCTCGCGATCGAGCAGCACCAGCGTCCCGCCGTGCGCCTCGGCCACCTTCTTCGCGAGGGCGAGGCCGAGGCCGGTGCCCTTCTCGCGGGTGGTGAAGAACGGGCGGAAGAGGTTCTTCCGCGCCTCCAGCGAGAGGCCGTGGCCTCGGTCCCGGACCTCGAGCACCGCCTCGTGCGGACCGGCGATCGCGGCGACGACGACCTCGCTCGCCGCGGGCGCGGCCTCGATCGCGTTCCGCGTCAGGTTCACGAGCGCGCGCCGGAGCTGCTCGCGATCGCCCCGGAGCGTGCCGGTGCCCGAGGCCGTGAGCGTCACTCCGCGTGCGGCGGCGAGCGGGGCGCAGACGTCGGCCACCTCGGCGGCGACGCCCGCGAGGTCCACGTCGTCCCGGACCTCCTCCCGCACCCGCGCGTACTCGAGGAACTCTCGCACCACCTTCTCGAGCGCGGAGAGCTCTGCCCGGAGCCGCTCGACGTGCGCCGCCTCCGGCTTCCCGGCGAGCTCCTCGGCGAGGACGCCGGCGAAGAGGTCGAGCGCGCCCAGGGGGTTCCGGACCTCGTGGGCGATGCCGGCGAGCAGCGTCTCGCGCTCCTCGTCGCGGGCGTGCAGGGCGCGCCGCATCTCCTCGAGCGTGTCGCGGAGGGTGCCGACCTGATCGCGCGAGCGCCGCTCGCCGAGCGGCGTCGCGAGGTCGCCGCGACCGATCCGCCGCGCCTCGGCGGTGAGCCGGAGCAGGGGCCGCGTCACCGAGAGCGACGCCGCCGCCGAGACCGCCGCAGCGAGCACCGCGCCGCCGAGCGCGATGAGGACGAAGAGCCGGCGGTAGCGGCGGTACGCCTCGAACGCGGGCGCGGCCCCGTCCGCGCCCACCACCGCGACCACCCGCCCCTGGAAGTCGCGCAGGGGCGCGTAGCCCGTCTTGTAGAGGAGCCCTCCGCGCTCGAACAGCACCTGGCTCGCGACGGCGTGCCCGCGCGCCGCCTGCGCGATCTCGAACCGATCGCGCTCGAGCGCGGGCACGGGCTCGCCGATCGCGGTCCGGCCGGAGGAGTCGACGAGCGCGGTCCGGTCCGGCCGCACGACGAAGATCCGGGTGTGGGTGGCCCTGGAGAGCGCCTCGAGGCGGCCCCGGAGATACGCGTGAACGCGGCCTGCCTCGTCTCCGGGCGCGAGCCGAACGAAGCGGTCGGCGGGGAGGGAGACCGCGGCCGCGCGCGCGGCGGCGACGAGGCGCGCCTCGAGCTCGTCCTCGAGCGCCCGCCGGATGAGCCGGTCCGCGAAGAAGGCCATCGCCGCCAGGGCGACGAGCGCGGGAAGGGCGGCGACGAGGGCGAAGCGGCGGCG
>JAEZXM010000008.1 GCA_023419875.1 Pseudomonadota bacterium
GAGCAGCGCCGCCCGCGCCTCGGCCGCGCGCACGCCCTCGGCGGCGGCGCCGCCCTGCCGGAAGACCTCCTCGATGCGGACCAGCTCCGCCGCCTCGTGCGGCTCGAGGTCCATGGCGAGCTTCGCCTGCTCGACCGCCTCGCGCTTCTGGCCGCCGCGGAGCAGCGCCTCGGCCAGATCGAGGCGGACGGCCTTCACGCCGGCCGCGTCCTGCTGGAGCGGAACGAGCCGCCGGTAGGTGGCGGTCAGGCCTTCCTGGTCGCCCTGCATGGCGTAGATGTCCCGCAGGGCCTCGAGCGCGCGGCGGTTGCGCGGGTCGGAGTCGAGCACCGCCCGGTACGACTGGATGGCCTGGCTGGCGTCGCCGAGCCGGCTGCCGAGCACGCTGCCCAGCTTGTCGTTGAGACGCGCGATCTCGCGCCGGTCCACCGTGGCCGAGATGCGGACCCGGAGATGCTGGGCGAGGTCCTGCCAGCGCTCGAGCTGCTCGTAGAGCTCCTCGAGCGCGGCCAGCGCGCCCTCGTGGCGCGAACGGAGCGAGAGCAGCTCCTTCCAGAGGACCACCGCCTCGTCGAGGCGGCCCAGCGCCGCGGCGAGCTCGCCCAGCTTCGCGAGCACGCGCTCGCGGGCGGCCGGATCGGCCGACGCGGTCCGCTGCGCAGAGAGGTTCCGGAAGAGGTCCTCCTTGCGTCCGGCCTTCCCGTACAGCTCTTCCAGTGCCCGGAGGGAAGGGACGTGGCGCGGGTCGGCCGCGACCGCGCCCTCGTACGCCTCGGCCGCGCGGTCGGGCGCGTCGAGGCGGTCCTCGCAGAGCTGGCCGAGGCGGAAGAGGAGCGGGACCTTCTCCGGCGCCGGGGCGGTCTCCGCCCGGGCGGCGAGCACGTCGGCCAGCTCCGGCCAGGCCTCGAGCTTCTGGTAGAGCCGTTCGAGCGGCGGCAGCGCCGCCGCCGCGGTGTCCGGGTCGAGCGCAAGCGCGCGGCGCAGGAAGCCCGCCGCCTTCGCCGGCTCGGCGAGCTTCTCCTCGTAGAGCTGGCCAAGGCGCAGCGAGACGGCCGCGGTGTCGATCGGGGGCAGCCGCTCGAGCTCGTCCTCGAGCACCGCCGCGAGCTCCTCCTCGTGCCCGCTCGTCACCGCGAGCGCGTCGAGGCGCTCGCGCAGCTCCGCGTCCGCCGGATCCTCGCGGTACGCCTTGCACAGCGCGAGGAACGCCATCTCCGGGCTCTCCAGCCGCTTCTCGCGGATGTCCGCGAGCTGCAGGTAGAGCGCCTTCCGCTCCGCCGGGTCCGGCCGCTCGCCCGCCCGCAGCTCCAGCACCGCCGCCTGGCGGGCGGGGTCGCCGGCGGAGCCGTACGCGTTCTCGAGCGCCCGCGCGGCGCGAGCGTTGGTCGGGTCCTTCTGGAGCATCGCCTCGAGGCGGGCGATCGCCTCCGGGTGATCGGCGCGCGCCTCGAGCACCTGCTCGTAGAGCTCCAGGGCGCCGTCGCGATCGAGCAGGCGCGTCTCCTTCAGCTCGGCGAGCCGCTGCCGCAGCGCGGGCAGCGCCGCCGCGTCGCTCGCCTCCTCGGCCAGCCGGATCTCCCGCGCGAGGACGTCGGCGAGGTCGACCCACCGCTCGCTGCGCAGGCAGAGCCGGTCGAGGCGCACGAGCGCATCGCGGTCGGCGGGGACGATCTCGACGAGCTCCCGCGCCGCCTGGATCGCGCCGGCGGGATCGGCGAGCCGCTCGTCCAGCACCGCCGCGAGCTCGCGCAGCAGGTACGCGCGCGCCCCGGGCTCCTCCTCGAGCGCCAGCGCGCGCCGGAGCGCCTGTGCGTGCGCCTCGGGATCCGCGCCGCCCTTGAGCGCGTCGATGAGCCCGACGAGCGCCTCGCGATCCTCGGGGAGCACGTCGAGGAGCCGCTGCCAGGCGAGGGCCGCCTGGGCCGGATCGCGCTGGGCGAGCCGGGCGATGCGCCGCTGGTACTCGGCCCGCGCCATCGGGTCGTGCGCGCGGTCGGCGTTCTCGGCGAGGAGCGCGGTCAGCTCGTCCGGGAGCGCCGCCACCTCCCCCAGCTTCACCGCGAGATCGAGCGATTCGGTCGCGTCCGGATCGGCGGCGAGGGCGCGGCACGCCGCCTGGAAGGCCATGCCCGGGTTGCGGAGCCCGCCGGCGTGCGTCTCGGCCACCCGGCGCAGGAGCGCCGCCCGGCGCGTCGGGTCGGTCTCGTTGGCGGCGCGGGCCTCGAGCGTCTCGACGAGCCGCGCGTGCTCGCCCTCGCGGGCGTAGAGCGGCTCGAGAATGAGGGCCGCCTCGACCGCGGACGGCCCGGTCGAGCGGGCGAGGTCCTCGAGGGCAGCGAGCGCCGCGGGGTGGCGTGGGACCTTCGCGAGCACCTCGCGGTAGAGGACCAGCGCGCCCTCGGGATCGGCGAGGCGCTGGTGGCGGATGCGGCCCAGACGATAGCGGAGCTCCGCCGCCTCGGCGACGAGGTTGGGCTGGCGGTCCGCGACCGCCACCTCGCGGCCCAGCACGTCCGCGAGATCGTCCCACCGCTCGGCCGCGCCGAGGAGCTTGCCCAGGAGCCGGAGCGCCTGCGGGTCCTCGGGATCGACGGCCAGGATCTTCCGGTACGACGCCACGGCGCCGTCGCGATCGGAGAGCTGTTCGGCCATGATCTTCGCCACCTCGAGCAGGAGTTCCTTCCGCGCCGCAGGCGCGGGCGCGACGTCCGCGAGCCGGGAGAGCGTCGCCGCGAGCTCCCGGGGTGAACCGAGCCGCCGGTAGACGCGCGCGAGCGCGCCGAGCACCTCCGGCGAGGGCGCCGCGGCGGCCACCTCCTCGAACCAGCGCGCCGCCTCGTCGAGGCGACCGAGCCGCTCGGCGTGGATCACCGCCAGGCGGCGCCGGAGCTCCAGCCCGACCGCCCGCGGCAGGGTCGAGGCCAGCGCCGCCTGGAACGCCTGGGCGAGCTCCTCCCACGCGCCGGTGG
>JAEZXM010000065.1 GCA_023419875.1 Pseudomonadota bacterium
GCGTGGAGGAGGGGAACCGGTTCACCGTGCTCCGCGCCGGCGACCCGCGCGACGTCGCGACCGACGCGGGCACGGGCTGGAACGCGAACCTTCCGATCGAGGACGTGGGCACGCTCCTCGTCGTGGACGTGCGCGAGCGGACGAGCGCCGCCCTCGTCCTCAGGAGCCTGCGCGAGCTGCGCGCGGGCGACCGGATCGAGATGCGTGCGGCGGCGCAGTAGGGGCTGCCGGACGACCGTCGCGACCGGCATCCCATCGTCCTCTCACGCGGCCACCCGGGCTTCCGCGCGCACGCTCCGTGCATGCGCGTCCGCGGCCCCCGCCTTGACGATGTCGGACCCCGCGGGTATATGGCCCCCTCCCATGGACGAGGCGCGCACCCTCCGCCCGGGCGAAGGGCCGTATCCCGGGCTGCTCGCCACGATCGCGGGCCGCCCGGGCGAGCTGCGCGTGCGGGGCGAGCTGCGCGGGGAGAGCCGCCGCGCGGCGATCGTCGGGACGCGCGATCCGGACGAGTACGGCCTCGACATGGCCCGGCGGATCGCGGTCGGCCTCGCCCGTGCGGGGGTCTCGGTCGTCTCCGGGGGCGCGAAGGGGATCGATGGCGCCGCGCACCGGGGCGCGCTCGAGGCGGGCGGGCACACGGTCGTGGTCCTCGGCACCGGCGTGGACGTGCCGTACCCCGCCCAGCACCGCAGCCTCTTCGACGAGGTGCTCGCGAAGGGCGGGGCCCTCGTCTCGGAGCTGGCGGACGGCACGCCCGCGCTGCCGCACAACTTTCCCAGGCGCAACCGGATCGTGTCCGGGATGAGCGAGGTCGTGGTGGTGATCCAGGCGCGCGAGAAGAGCGGCGCGCTCATCACCGCGAGCTGGGCCGGGAAGCAGGGCCGGCCGGTGCTGGCCGTGCCCGGCGACGCGCGAGACCCGCTCTCGGAGGGTACCCACGCGCTCCTCCGTTCCGGGGCTCGGCTGGTCGGATCGGCGGCCGACGTGCTCCGGGAGATGGGGCTCGCGGAGGCGCGATCGCAGCGCTCGCTCCCCGCGCTCTCCTGCGAGGGCAGCGCGCTCCTCGCGGCTCTCTCGAAGACGCCGCGCCACGCGGGAGAGGTCGCCGGAGCGGCCGGCCTCCCGGTGGGCGAGGCCCTGGCCGGTCTCCTGGCCCTGGAGCTGGAAGGCTTGTGCGAGCAGCGGCCGGGCCATTACTTTCTGCGCCGCGAAGGGACTTAGAGGATGGCGAGACCCCTCACCCCCACGATCAAGGCCAAGCCGGCGGCCGACACGACGCCCAGGAAGAAGGCCCGCCGCACGCCTGCCCGCGGTGCCGGGCCCCGGGCATCCGCCGCCCCCGTCGCCCCCGGCGCGGGCGACGAGGCGCCTCCGGTCCGCAAGGTGCGCAAGACGGCGAGCGGCGGCAGCCTCGTCGTGGTGGAGTCGCCGGCCAAGGCGAAGACCATCAAGAAGTACCTGGGCCGCGGCTACGAGGTGAAGGCGTCGGTGGGGCACGTGAAGGACCTTCCCAAGTCCAAGATCGGCGTGGACGTGGAGCGGGGGTTCACCCCCGCGTACGAGACCATCAAGGGCAAGACCAAGGTCCTCTCCGACATCAAGCGCGCGGCCCGGACCGCCTCGCGGGTGTTCCTCGCGACCGACCCGGATCGCGAGGGCGAAGCGATCGCCTGGCACATCGCCGAGGAGCTGGGTGCCGAGGGCGGCGACGCCCGCGTGCGCCGCGTGCTCTTCAACGAGATCACCAAGGGCGCCATCCAGAAGGCGATCGAGGCGCCCGTGGACCTCGACCGGAAGAAGTTCGACTCGCAGCAGGCCCGCCGCATCCTCGACCGGCTGGTCGGCTACCAGATCAGCCCCATCCTCTGGAAGAAGGTCCGCCGCGGCCTCTCCGCCGGGCGGGTGCAGTCGGTGGCGGTGCGGCTGGTCGTCGAGCGCGAGCGCGAGATCGAGGCGTTCGTGCCGGTCGAGTACTGGTCGCTCGACGCCGACCTCGCCGCGCAGGTGCCACCCGAGTTCCGGGCCCGGCTCGCCAGGGTGGACGGTCAGAAGGCCGATCTCAAGGGCGAGGCGCAGACGAAGGGCCTGCTCGCCGACCTCGAGGGCGCCAAGTACGTCGTCGCGTCGGTCGAGAAGAAGGAGCGGAGGCGCAACCCGCCGCCGCCCTTCACCACCGCCAAGCTCCAGCAGGAGGCCTCGAACCGGCTCGGGTTCAGCCCGAAGAAGACGATGACCCTCGCCCAGCGCCTCTACGAGGGCGTGGAGCTGGGCGACGAGGGCGCGGTCGGCCTCATCACGTACATGCGCACCGACTCGGTCCGGCTCTCGACCGACGCGGTCGACGCCGCACGCGCCTTCATCGGCGAGCGGTTCGGGAAGGACCACCTGCCGGCCGAGCCGAACGTCTTCAAGACCAAGTCGAAGCAGGCGCAGGAGGCGCACGAGGCGGTGCGGCCCACCTCGGTCGAGCGGACGCCGGAGCAGGTGGCCCCGTTCTTCGAGGCGATGGGCGAGCGCGACATGCACCGGTTGTACGAGCTCATCTGGGATCGCTTCGTCGCCTGCCAGATGGTGCCCGCCGTCTACGACCAGACCACGGCCGACATCTCCGCCGGGCGGGCGATCTTCCGGGCCACCGGCTCGATCCTGAAGTTCCCCGGGTACCTCGCGGTGTACGGCGCGAGGCCGCCGGAGGAGGAGGCGGGCGCGGAGGAGGAGAAGAACGGTGAGAACGGCGCAAGCGAGCCCCGGGACAGGGCCCAGGGGGACCGCCAGCTCCCGCCGCTCGAGCAGGGCATGGAGCTGCGGCTCCTCGGCCTCGTCCCCGAGCAGCACTTCACCCAGCCGCCGCCGCGATTCAACGAGTCGTCGCTGGTGAAGGAGATGGAGGAGCGCGGCATCGGCCGGCCCTCGACCTACGCCGCCATCCTCGACACCATCCAGGAGAAGGGCTACGTCGAGAAGCTGGAGCGGCAGCTCAAGCCCACCCACCTCGGCGTCCTCGTCACCGACGAGCTGGTGCGCGCATTCCCGCGGGAGATGGACGTCGCCTTCACCGCCGGCATGGAGGAGCGCCTCGACGAGGTCGAGGAGGGCAACGCCCGCTGGCAGGCGGTGCTCGGCGACTTCTACGAGACGTTCAAGGAGGACCTTGCCCGCGCTGACGAGCAGATGCGCAACGTGAAGGCTCAGGCCATCGAGACCGACATCGCCTGCGAGAAGTGCGGCAAGACGATGGTCATCAAGTGGGGCCGCAACGGGGAGTTCCTCGCCTGCCCCGGGTACCCCGAGTGCCGGAACACCATGAACTTCCGGCGCGAGGGGGACAAGATCGTCCCGGAGAAGGAAGAGGATGTCTTGGTCGAGGACAAGTGCCCCGAGTGCGGCGCGGCGATGGTGATGAAGCGCGGCCGGTTCGGGAAGTTCCTCGCCTGCACGCGGTACCCGGAGTGCAAGGGCACGAAGCCCATCTCCATCGGCGTCAACTGTCCGAAGGGCTGCGGCGGCTACATCACGGAGAAGCGCTCGCGCCGGGGCCGGACGTTCTACGGGTGCTCGTCGTACCCGAAGTGCGACTTCGTCTCCTGGGACCGGCCGCGGAACGAGTTCTGCCCGCAGTGCGGCAGCCCCTACCTGCTCGACAAGTACTCGAAGAAGACGGGGCCGTTCATCGCCTGCCCGAACAAGGAGTGCGGCTACCGGCGCGAGGCGCCCGAGGGCGGGGCGCAGGCGGCCCCCGTAC
>JAEZXM010000195.1 GCA_023419875.1 Pseudomonadota bacterium
CTCGAGCACCTCTCCGCGGCCCGCGGCCTCGACCCCGCGGAGATCCTCTTCGTCTTCGACGACGTCATCGACTTCGGAATGGCCGAGCGCTGCGGGGCGAGGTTCCTGGTGGCCCGGCCCGCCCAGCCGCTCGTCGAGGCCTATGCGCGGCGGCGGGGCCTGTGCGACTACGTGGTGCGTGCGCCGGCGGGGGCGGGCGCGGCGCGCGAGGCCTGCGAGGTGGCGCTCGCCCTGCTCGGCGAGGACGACGAGGTGTTCGCCGCGCGCGGCTGGTACGCCGAGAGTTACCGCGCCTACCTCGAGGCGCGCCGGAGCGTCCCGCCCGCGAAGCGGTACGTGGTGGAACGCGACCCGGGGACCGGGGCGGAGACGGTCGGGGAAGCGAAGCCCTAGACTTGGTTCGAGACCGGAGGTGCCGTCCGTGGCGACCTCCGGGCGAGGCCGCGTACCACTCGATCGTCCAGCTCCGGAACGAGGGCGACGCCCCGCAGGCGGTGAACCTCGTCCGGCACAACACGATCGGCCCGCCCTTCCTCGCCGCCGGTTGCCGGGTGAGCCTCGCCGCCGATCGGTTCATGGCCGCGCCGGTCGGGACCGAGTTCGACGCCACCGGCCGCCTGGCCCAGGGCGCCGTCTTCGACGATCTCACGAAGGCCCCGCTGCGCTCCGGCGGGACCGCGGACCTCGGCGTGGTCCCGGGCATGATGGCTGCTCGGACGGCCCACGGTCTTCGAGGTCCCGCCTCGCGGGGCGCGGACGTTCGTCTACGGCACGGCCCTCGTGGCGCTGGAGGATGCGCTCGTCCGCGAGGGCGTGCGCGGCGTGGAGGCCGAGCCGGCGGCGATGGTGCTCCGCGGCAGGAGGGCCCGCCAGCGTGTGCCGGTGAAGGCGGACTTCTCGGCCGCGCGCGGTGTCCTCCGACGCCTTTCCGCCTGATCCCCCTCGTTCACCTGTCTCGACCCGTGGCGGCGCGCCCTCTAGACTGCCGGTCAGGGGCGCCCGTCCGGCGCCGGAGGGAGCGGGATGACCACCTGGTACTACGCGCGCGACGGGCGGCAGCACGGGCCTCACACCGACGAGGAGCTGCGCCGGTTCATCGCCGAGGGGCGGCTCGCGTCCACCGAGCTCATCTGGAAGGCGGGTTTGCCGGGGTGGGTCCCGGCCCACAGCGTCTTCCCTCCGCCCGTGCCCGCCGCCGGCGCCCCGCCTCCGCCGCCGCCCGGCGGCTGGTCCCCGCAGCCGCAGCTCGCCGCTTCGCCGTACGCGACCCCGCAGTACGGGCAGGGCCCGTACGCGCAAGCGCAGCGCAAGCAGCGCATCGCCTTCATCCTCCTCGGCATCTTCCTGGGCGCGTTCGGGGTCCACAACTTCTACGCGGGCTACACGGGCCGTGCGCTGGCCCAGCTCCTCATCACCGTCCTCGTGAGCTGGTGGCTCATCTTCCCGCTCATCGGCGTCTGGATCTGGGTCATCGTCGAGGTCATCACGGTGGAGGCCGACGCGACCGGGGTTCCGTTCGCCTGATCGCCCGGGAGCGGGTCACGGCCCCGGCGCGAAGTGCTCCTCAGGCGATTCCTCCGGGAAGGCCGGGATCCGCTCGGTGATGTCCTGGTCCGGATAGCACCAGGCCCAGCTCTCGCCCGGCTCGAACGACTTCACCACCGGATGATGGGACGCGTGGTAGTGGCGCGTGGCGTGCCGGTTCGGCGAGCTGTCGCAGCAGCCGACGTGGCCGCAGCTCATGCACAGCCGCAGGTGGACCCAGCGCCCGCCGTGGCGCAGGCAGTCCTCGCACCCCTGGGCGCTCGGGTGGACCGGCAGCGCGCGGGGGCTCGCGAGGCGGTCGAGGTGCTCGCACATTTCACGTCCTCCTGCGGTCACGGGCCCTGCGCGGGGCGAGGGCCGAGCTCGGGGACGCGGGCCGCCGAAGGAGCGAGCCGCTCGAGGGCGGGGCGATCCCAGCCCGCGAGCTCGGCGCCCGCGTCGTACACGTCCTCGAAGAACGTGCGCACCGCGGCCGCGGGGTTCTCGTGGGACCGCGCCGCCGCGTACGGAAGGACGAACTCGCCCAGCGCCTCGTCGTAGCGGGCGCCGGCGGTCCGGAGCGGCGCCTCCCGCAGGCCCGGCGACTCCGGCGCCTGGTACGCGTACAGGATCGGCTCGTCCACGATGGCACCGGAGGGGAGCCGTCCACCCGGCCAGAAGCCGAACGAGATCACCTCGTGCGAGTACGCCTCGCGGGTCACCGGATCGGCCCCCGGACGCTCGGGGGCGCGGCGGCCAGAGAAGCGGGTCGCGGCGAGGTCGAAGCTGCCCCAGAAGAAGTGCACCGGGCTCTGCTTGCCCACGAACCCGTCCGCCAGCGCGCGGAGCACCGCGTCACAGCGCTGGAGCACCTCCAGGAACCGGCGGGCGTGCGCGGGATCGTACGCGCGGTGTTCCCGGTCCTCCTCGAACGGGACGGGATCGGGGATCTCCACCGGGACCGGCCAGACGTGCACCCGGATCCCGAGCCCGGCGAGGAGCGCCATGTACTCGCCGTAGAAGTCCCGGACGCTCACGGACCGGAGCGGCAGCGCGGCGGAGCGCCCGTCGCCGGTGCGCACGGTGAGCTGGCTCTCCAGGAGGTCGAACTCCAGCTCGAAAGCGAGGCCCCCGTCCGAGGCGCGGAGGCTGCGGAGGCCGCGCGGCGAGACCTGGAGGGCGGTGTGCCACCAGTGGTTCTGGGGCGGACAGGCGGCGAGGAGCGTCTTGCCCGCGATCTGCGTCCAGAGGTGGAGCGCGTCGCGGGTGGACCGCCAGGGGGCGAGGGGGAGATCCGGCCAGGGGTCCCGGGTGGGCGAAACCATGCCTCCGAGATAGGGATCGGCGGGGGCCGGCGCCCGTCGCTCGCCGGTAACCCGATGACCGGTTCACCCGGTCTGCGTCGGCTCCGTCCAGAGATCGGCGGAGTCCACGGGGAGGGACGCCTGGTGCTCCTCCGCCCACTTCGCCGCCACCCGTTGGAGGACGCGGTTCACGGGCGCACCGTCGGGCAGCTCGACGTCCTGCCGCTTGCTGCCGGTCGCGTCCCAGACCTGGACGGTGATCATCCCCATCGCTTCACTCTCCGAAGGTGCCGATCAACGACAGGATCGCGTAAACACCGAGCACGACCCCGTTCAGGATGAGGCCGACCAGCGGGAGCCTGGAGTTGGTGCGCCGCGCGCCCTCACGGCCGATGAGGGCGAGCGAGATGCCCCCGAGGGCGGGGCCGAGCACGAGGAGCCCCAGGACGACGTACGCAATCTCCGGCACCTCGCCGCTCGCGCCGAGCACCATGGAGCCGGCGAACCCCAGGACGGCGAGGAGCGCGAGCCCGATCGAGAGGACGCCCTTGACCGTGACCGACGATCGCTCGCCGGCGGAGGGGCCGCTGGACACGCACTCCGGGCAGAAGATGGCCGAGCCGATCCAGAACGTGCACAGGTCGCACATGGGCCGGCCACACTGCACGCAGTACGCGGTGACGGGGTTGGTGCCGTGCTGGAGACAGGAGGAGACGGAGGTCGTCGGGTGGATCATGAGGTCCTCCCCTCAGCGGAACGCCCGCATCCGCTGGATGAAGAAGAGCACGGTCATGAACAGCACGACGCTCGCCACCACGGTGGCCGCGTCGGCCCAGCCCTTGCCGCCGAGCGCGGGGTTGGCGGCGATCTGCTTCCTGGCGTTCCCGGCCTTGACGAGCGCCAGGGGGCCGAAGATCGGCCCGCAGAAGATGAGGCCGACGAAGGCGAGGCCGAGCGCCGTCTTCGCCTCCGAGCAGATCGCCACGGCCTGGGGAGCGATCTTCGACACCGCCATGCTCTTGCAGCCGGCGCAGTAGGTCGCGCCGCGGACCGCCACCAGGCAGCTCGAGCAGAACGGCTCGGCGCAGCCGGAGCACGTCCC
Source organism: Pseudomonadota bacterium (assembly GCA_023419875.1). Classification (GTDB taxonomy): domain Bacteria; phylum Myxococcota; class Myxococcia; order Myxococcales; family Anaeromyxobacteraceae; genus Anaeromyxobacter. The sequence goes on from JAEZXM010000195.1 coordinate 3,931, forward strand.
GGTCGCCGCGGTTTCCGCATGGTTCTGGCATTGCATCGCGGCCCCCTCGACCGGATGATTCCACTCTGCGCATCACAACGGACGGTACTCCATCGGTCAAGGCGTTCGCTCTCCGTTCCTTGAAACGAGCCGGCCGCACCGGTACGCTCGGCACCTACTTCGCGAGGAGATCCGGGATGACCCCCTCCAGCCCCGCACGCTTCTGCCCCACCTGCGGCCAGGCCCTGCCCGGCCCCGTGAGTCTTTGCCCCCGGTGCGGCGCCGACATCGGCGCGGCCGTCGGGGTCCAGAAGAAGAAGAGCGCCGCCACGGTGATCGTCATCGTGCTCGTCGCGGTGATGGGGGGCGTGTTCTGCATGGGGGTCCTCGCGGCGATCGCCATCCCGAACTTCATCAAGTACCAGCTCCGCTCGAAGCAGGCGCAGGTCACGATCGAGCTCGCCGGGCTCGCGAGGGCCGAGCAGGCGCTCGCGCAGCGCACGGGAAGCTACGTTGCGCTCGAGGCCATCCCGGCCGCGGAGCCGAGCCACGCGAAGTCGCAGCTCTCCGCGGACGAGCTGGCGAAGGCGGCATCGATCGACTGGCCGGTCACGGGCGCCACGTACGGTCGGTACCGCGTGGCGGTCTCGGAGGACGGGACCGCGGCCTCGCTCTGCGGCGAGTCGGACATCGACGGCGACGGCCAGCGCGCGGCGTTCGTCGTCTTCCTGCCGGGGGAGGCCGCGCCCCCGGCAGCGCCCTGCGCGGAGCCGGTGGACTGGAGGACGGAGTACCCCGCCGGCGAGGTGATCCCGGTCACCGATCCCCGCACGTTCTGACGTGCTCCGCCGGCCGCGCGGAGGTGCTACATTCCGCGGCCCATGATCGCCCTCCAGCCCGCGGTCCCTCCGCACGAGCGCGGGCCGACGCGGAGCATCGTCCTCTGGCTGGTCCCCTTCGCCGTCCTGTCCGCGGCGCTGGTGTTCGTCTTCCCCGACAGCTACCAGCAGGACGGCGGGCACCACTACCTGGGCGCGCGCTGGGCGCTCGAGCACCCGCGCCACCTCGTGGACGTCTGGGGCCGGCCGCTCTTCACCGCCCTGTACGCGCTCCCGGCGCGCCTCGGGTATCCGGCGGCGAAGCTCCTCACGGTCGCCGTCTCGCTCGCGACGGCGTGGCACGCGGCCCGGCTCGCGCACGCGTACGGGCTCCGGCGGCCGTCGCTCGCCGTGCCGCTCCTCTTCCTCCAGCCGTCGTTCCTGCTCATCTGCTCGGACACGATGACCGAGCCGCTCTTCGCGCTCCTCCTCGCGGTGGCGCTGCGGCTCCGCCACGCCGGCCGGGTGAGCGCGGCGCTGTGGGTCGCGGGGTCGTTGCCGCTCGTGCGTCCGGAGGGGTTCTTCGTCGGGATCCTCTGGGGCCTCTTCACCCTCGTCGATCGCCGCGCGGGGAGCACGATCATGGGGCGCGCCGCGGCGGCGCTCCGGCTCGCGGGCGGCGCCGCGGCGTGGTGGCTCGCCGCGCTCGCCATCACCCGCGATCCGCTCTTCATCCCGAAGAACTGGCCGTCGAACTGGGCCGCCTCGTTCACCTACGGGACCGGCCCGCTCTGGCACTACTGGAACATCCGGAACGACATCTGGGCCGGGCCGATGCTGGTGCTCTTCCTCGTCGGGTTCGTCGCCCTGGTGCGGGCGCGGCGCGCCTCGCTGGCGATGGCCTCGGTCGCCGTGGTGGCGGGGCTGCACTCGGTCTTCTTCCGGTACGGGATGTTCGGCTCCGCCGGCTACGCGCGCTACCTCGTCTGCGTGGCGGTCCCGATGGCGCTTGCGACGCTCGCCGGCTGGAACGTCGTCGCGGAAGGGCTCGCCCGGCTCCGTTTCCCGTGCGCAGCGGCCCGGGCCCTCGGGGCGGCCGCGCTCCTGTGGGCGGCGATCCACTGCCTGAGCTACCTCGACGCGTTCGGCACCTCCCGAGACGCCTGGGCGGTGAAGGACATGTACGCGTGGTTCCAGGCCCACCCGCGCCCGGTGACGAGGCTCGTCTTCAGCCAGGCGTACATGTCGATCCTCTTCGGCCGCGACCACGCGGAGCGGCCGCGGCTGCGCGGCGGGGTCGAGGAGAAGATCGAGACGCTCCGGCGCCAGCCCGCGGGGACGCTCGTCTTCTGGGACGCGCGCACCGGGCCGCAGTTCCACGCGATCGGACCGGCCGAGTTCGAGCGCGCCGGGTACGAGCTCCTGCGGGGGCAGCGGTACGAGCTGCCGCCCCTCCTCCCGATCCCCTACGTGCCCTGGGTGAAGGACTACGCGCAGGAGTACTGGCTGTATTACAAGCCGTGAAGGTTCGCGGAGCCCCTCACACCCGGGTCTCCGGGATCATCCGCGCGAGGAAGCTCCCCTTGCGCACCACCGGGAGCGCGTCGAGCTCGGCCACCGCGGCGGTCATCTCCGCCCAGGTCGCCTCGTGCGTGGTGATGAGCACCGGGACGGCCTCCTCGCCGCCGTCGGCGCGGCCGCGCTGGATCACCGAGGCGATCGACACGCCGTGCGTGCCGAGCACGCCGGTGACCGCCGAGAGCACGCCGGGGCGATCGAGCGCGGTGACCCGGAGGTAGAACGCGCTCTTCGCCTCGCCGGGCGGACGGAGGCGGCCGGGCTCCTGGCCGCGGAGGCGCGCGCCGCCGGGCGGCATGCGCGAGACCGCGCCGGAGAGGATGTCGCGCGCGGCCGAGACGAGGTCGGCCACGACCGCGCTGCCGGTGGGGAGCGCGCCGGCGCCCCGGCCGAAGTAGAGCGAGGGGCCGAGGTTGTCGTCCTCGAGGTAGAGCGCGTTGAACACCCCGTCCACGGACGCGAGCGGGTGCGCCATCGGCACGAGCGCCGGGTGCACCCACGCCTCGACCTGGCCGTCCTGGTTCACCGTCGAGCCGAGGAGCTTCATCCGGTAGCCGAGCTCCTCCGCGGTGGCGAGGTCGAGCGGGGTCACCTCGCGGATGCCGCAGCGGGTGACCGCCTCCGGCCCGATCGCCATGTCGAAGCAGAGGTTCACGAGGACGGTGAGCTTCTGGGCGGCGTCGATGCCGTCCACGTCCAGCGCCGGGTTCGCCTCGGCGAAGCCGTGGGCCTGGGCGTCGGCGAGGATCTCGGCGAACGGCTTCCGCTCCCGGGCCATGCGGGTGAGGATGTAGTTGCAGGTGCCGTTGATGATCCCGGTGACCCGCCGGATCTGGTTGCCCACCAGGCCGCGCCGCAGCGCGCCGATGATGGGGATGCCGCCGGCGACCGATCCCTCGAACCCCAGCGCCACGCGCTTCTCCTCCGCCTTCGACACGAGCTCGTGCCAGTGGGCGGCGAGGAGCGCCTTGTTGGCGGTGACGACGTGCTTGCCCCGCTCCATGGCCGCGAGGATGAGGCTCCGCGCGGGCTCGATGCCGCCGATGAGCTCGACCACGATCTGGATCGAGGGGTCGTCGACGATCGCCCTGGCGTCGGTGGTGAAGACGCCGGGGGCGAGCCCGAGCTTCGCGGCGCGGCCGGCGTCGAGGTCGGCGGCGCGCGCGAGCTCGAGCGGAGCGCCCAGGCGGCGCTCGATCAGCATCGCGTTGCGGCGGAGGATCTCCGCGGTACCGGCGCCGATGTTCCCCAGCCCGAGGAGACCGACCCGGATCGCGTTGGCTTTGCCGCTCATGACATTCACTCCGCGTTGTATGACGGTCCGGCGCACTCCTGCGCCGGCGGTGGCAGGCCGCTCCTGGCCGAACGGCGAAGATAGCATCGGTCTCCCGAGTTGGGGCGGCCCCGGGCGGGGTCGGCGCTCGGCTCAGCGGCGCAGGAGCGCGCGCGCCCGCGCAGCGATCTCCGCGCCGAGACGTGCGTGCGCGTCCGCGTCGAGGTGGACGCCGTCCTGCGGGCTCACCGAGACGAGCGCGCCGGCGTCGAGGAAGGCGCACGTGCGGCTCTCGGCGACCGCGCGATAGAGCGCACCGAGCCGCGCTCCCCGCTCGACGGAGACGGCGGAGAAGCCCCAGGTCTCCTGGACCGGGCCGGGCGCGGTGACCGGCGGCGGCGCGACGAGGAGGACCTCCGGCGCGCCGTTGCCCGGCCCGGCCTGGCTCCGGCGCACGGTGTCCACGAGGCGCGCCGCCCCGGCCGCGATGCCTGCGGCATCGAGCGGGAAGATGCTTTTCGCGTCGTTCGTGCCGAGCATCAGGACGACGAGGTCGAGCGGCCGGTGCGAGGCGAGGCACGGGACGAGATAGGTG
>JAEZXM010000352.1 GCA_023419875.1 Pseudomonadota bacterium
CGAACCCGGAGGCGAAGGGCAAGATGATCTCCCTCGCCACCGAGACCGAGCGCACCCTCTTCTTCGACTTCCTGCCCCTCTCGCTCGGCGAGATCCGCGGCTTCAAGACCCGCTTCCACCTCTACACGGTGCCCGGCCAGGTGTTCTACGACGCCTCCCGCAAGCTCATCCTGAAGGGCGTCGACGGGGTCGTCTTCGTCGCCGACTCGCAGATCGAGCGCATGGAGGCAAACCTCGAGTCGGTCGAGAACCTGCGGGTGAACCTCCAGGAGCAGGGCTACGACCTCAACAAGATCCCGTACGTGGTCCAGTACAACAAGCGCGACCTGCCCAACATCGCCACCGTCGAGGAGCTCCACCGGCTCGTGAACCCGCGCTCGGTCCCCGAGTTCCAGGCCGTCGCGCCGACGGGGGTGGGCGTCTTCGACACGCTCAAGGCCGTCGCCAAGCTGGTCCTCACCGAGCTGAAGAAGGGTGGGTGACGGTAGGCCATCGCGCACGGTTGCGGGTTCCGGGGGTCCGCCCTTCCACGGGCGCGAGGGTGGGTCGGCGCCGGGGGTGTGTTATAACGGAGCGTCCTTGCCCGTGGATTGACGTGGGTTTTTCCTGACCGCAAGCGAGGCTACCGTGGTTCGCTTCCTCTGGATCGCCGCTGTCTGTTGCGTGCTGGTGCCGGGTGCCGTGCGAGGAGAGGACGGCGCACCCGAACCGGCGGTCGCCGATCCCGCGGTCGCCGATCCCGCGGCCCCGCCCCCCCCGGCCCAGCCCGCCGCCCCGCAGCCCGCCGAGCAGAAGTCCGACCTTCAAGTCAGGGCGCTCGAGGAGCGCGTCTCCGACCTCAAGGAGAAGATCTTCCGGACCAAGGCCCGCCTCCTCTCCCTCCAGGAGATGGTGATCGGCGGTGACATCACCACCGGTGCAAAGGCGGTCGTCGTGCACCGGAACGAGATGGGTTCGTCGTTCTACCTCGAGTCCGCCGCCTACGCGCTCGACGGCGCGCCCATCTTCACGAAGGTGGACGTGGACGGGGATCTCGAGCAGCGCGACGAGTTCGAGATCTTCAACGGGCGCGTCTCGCCCGGCGAGCACCAGGTCTCGGTCCAGCTCGTGTACCGCGGCCACGGCTACGGCATCTTCAGCTACCTCGAGGGCTACAAGTTCCGGGTCCAGTCCTCGAACTCCTTCACCGCGGAGGCGGGGAAGGCGATCACCGTGCGTGTGGTCGGGTTCGAGAAGGGCGGCATCACCTCCGAGCTCAAGGACCGCCCCGCGATCCGCTACGACGTGGACGTCCGGCGCGAGGAGGGCGGGGCCCCGGCGGTTCCCGCCGACTCGAAGGAAGGCGCCGCGAAGTGAACCGCGCGGGCGCACGCGTCGCGGCGGTCGCGCTCGCGGTCGCCGCGCTCTTCCCAGGTCCGGCCCGGCCCGACGCGCTGGCCGACGCCGAACGGGGCGTGCCCCAGGTCGAGGAGCTGCTCCGCACCGTCGAGGAGGCCACGCGGCGCCCGGACGACGACCAGGGTGATCGGGCCCGGCGGCGGTTCTCGAACGGCGAGACGCAGTACCTCCTCGGCGACTGGACGCACGCCGCGCTCCTCCTCGGCGACGCCCTCGACGATCCCTCCTTCCGCGAGGGCCCGCAGGCCGCCACGGCAACCTTCTACCTCGGTGACGCGCTCCGGCACTCCGGCTCCTGCGGCGCCGCGCGGACCTACCTCGACGCGTACATCGCCGGCGGCGAGCCCGCCCACCGCGGCGAGGCCCTGGGCGCGGCGCTCGACTGCGCCTTCCGCACCGGCCCCCGCGAGCGGATCGGGCCGCTGCTCGCCGAGGCGAACGCCTACTACCAGGGCCAGCTCCCCACCGAGCTGCGCTATCTCGCGGCCAAGGCGATCTTTTCCCGCACCGATCTCTCCCCAGACCAGCGCTTCCAGGAGGCGGACGCCGCCTTCGCCGCCGTCGGCGCGCCCTTCGCACAGCAGTCCGCGTATCACCAGGCCGTCCTGCGCATCGAGCGCGGCGATCTCGCCGGCGCGGCCGAGCGGTTCGCGGCCTGCGCGGCGCTGCCCGCGGGCGACGCCCGGCAGCGGGACGCGCAGGACCTCTGCACGCTCGGCCTCGCGCGGGCGCGGACGGAGCAGGGCGATCTCCAGGGGGCGGTGACGGCGTACGCGCAGGTTCCGATCGACTCGCCCTTCTTCGACGAGTCCCTGTACGAGGTGGCCGCGGTCCTGGGGCGGGCCGGCCAGATCGATCCCGCGCTCCGGGCCGCCGAGACCCTCGCCGAGGTCTCCCCCGGCTCGCCGCTCGCGAGCCGGGCGCTCCTCCTTCAAGGCCAGCTCCTCCTCGCCCAGGGCAAGTACGACGTGGCGAGCCGGATCTACGGCCAGCTCGTCGACGACCACGGCCGCGAGCGCGACGAGCTCGACTCCGTGCTCACGCTCCACCAGGATCCCATCCGCTACTTCGCCGACCTGCTCGCGAAGCGCGCGCGTGGGGCCGACGTGGCCTCGCCCGTGCCGCAGCGGGCGCTGCAGGCGGCCCTCGACCGGCCCGAGCTGGCGCGGGCGTCGGGCCTCATGCAGACGCTCGAGGCCGAGGCCCGCAGCCTGGAGCAGTCGCGGGCGGTGTCGGCCCGGGTCTCGGCGGTGCTCTCCCGGGGCGACGGCATCGACGCCTTCCCGCGCCTGCGCGAGGCCTACGCCGGCGTGCAGGCGGTGGAGAACGCGGTCGCGGTGCTCCAGGGCTCGGCGGCGAGCGCCGCGGTGGAGGCGGCGGGCCCGGCCCTCCCGCCCGAGGCGCAGGCGGAGCTGGCCCGCGTGCACGCCGAGCGGCTCGTGCTCGAGGCCCGGCTCCAGACGCTGCCCCGCACGGTGGAAGCGGTCCGGGCCCGGCGGGAGCGCTGGCTCGCCCGCGTGGACGAGCTCGACCGACAGATCTTCCAGCTCGGCTACGCGGTCGAGGCGTCCCGCGCGGCGGTCGCCGGGGCGGAGGTCTGGCTCTCCACCCACCGCGGCGACATCCAGGGCGGTCGCGAGCAGCGCGAGGCGTTCCAGGCCGAGCTCCGCAAGCACCGCGAGGTGGTGAACGCGTACGAGGAGGAGCTGGCCGCTCTCCGGCGCGAGGTCGCGCTGGCGCGCGACGCCGCCGCGGGGGAGGAGGCGCTCGACGAGGAGGCGAAGCTCCGCGCCGAGCACCTGGAGCTGCTCGCCCGGGAGCGGCGGCTGCTCGACGGGGCCCGCGGGCGGCTCGACGGCGGCGCCCAGGCTCGGTTCGATCG
>JAEZXM010000168.1 GCA_023419875.1 Pseudomonadota bacterium
CCCGCCGCCCGGGCAGGGAGGCGCGGACGAGGCCGGACCCATCGTCGCCCCCCCGTCGTACGCCGCGGTGTTCGCGATCCAGCCGTTCGCCAGCGCCTGCGCCGACCCCGAGATCGGCCTCAACGTGCTCCGTCTCCTGCACGGCGAGCAGACGTTCGAGTTCATCGAAGCGGTCCGCGCCGGCGACACGCTCGTCACCACCGGCGTCATCACCCGGGCGCAGGAGCGCGGGAACCTGGATTTCCTCGAGGTCACCACCGAGACCGTGAACCAGCACGGGCGCCTCGTGGTGCGCGGGGTGTGGACGGCGATCGTGCGGAACCGGTCGTGAAGCCCCGGACCCTCCTCGCCTGGAGCACCGGGAAGGACTCCGCCTGGGCGCTGCACGTCCTCCGGTGCGCCGGCGAGTTCGAGGTGGTCGGGCTCCTCACGACCGTGACCGAGACCTACGCGCGCGTCTCCATGCACTCCACGCGCGAGGCGCTGCTCGATCGTCAGGCGGCGGCGCTCGGGCTGCCGTGCCGGAAGGTGCGCATCCCCTCGCCGTGCACGAATGAACGCTACGAGCAGGAGATGGCCGGCGCCCTGGCCGCGGCGCGGGCCGAGGGGATCACGCACGTCGCCTTCGGCGACCTGTTCCTCGAGGACGTCCGCGTTTACCGCGAGGCGCAGCTCGCCGGGACCGGCATGGCACCGCTCTTCCCGCTCTGGGGCCGGCCCACCGGGCCGCTCGTCCGCGAGATGATCGACTCCGGCCTGGGCGCCGTGCTCACCTGTGTCGATCCGCGGCGCCTCGATCGATCGTTCGCCGGCCGTACGCTCGACGCCGCGCTGCTCGCGGAGCTCCCGCCGGACGTCGATCCCTGCGGCGAGAACGGCGAGTTCCACACCTTCGCCTTCGCGGGACCGATGTTCGACGCGCCGATCCCGATCGAGAAGGGCGAGGTGGTCGAGCGCGGGGGGTTCGTGTTCGCGGACGTGACCACGCAAAGCCGGCCGGCGTGATTCGAGGTCGACAGCGGCGCGCCGCGGAGTATCTTGCCGGGCTCGCATGGCCCGTCCCGGGACCCTCCGCGCCGAGATGTGGAAGCTCGCCCAGCTCGGCGGGCCCCTGGCGCTCATCCAGCTCGGCCAGGGGCTGACCGGCGTCGTCGACGTGGCGGTCCTCGGACGCGCCGGGCCCACGCTCCTCGGCGGCGTGGGGCTCGGCAACGCGTACTTCTTCGGGATCGGGATCCTCGGCATGGGGGTCATGCACGGCCTCGACCCGCTCATCGCGCAGGCGCTGGGCGCCGGGGAGCGGGGGCGGGCGCGCCGGCTGGTGTGGCAGGGCCTGTGGCTGGCCCTGGCGCTGTCGGCCGTCCTGGCCCTCCCCATCGTGCTCTCACCAAGGGTGATGATCCCCCTCGGCATCGATCCGGCCGCGGTCGAGCAGGCCGCGGAGTTCCTCTCGTGGCGGGTCTGGGGGCTGCCGTTCTTCCTCGTGTACTTCGCGCCCCGCGCGTTGCTCCAGGCGCAGCACCGCACGAGGCCGATGCTGCTCGCGGTGGCGCTTGCCAACGTGGTGAACCTCGTCCTGGTGGTGCTGCTCGTCTTCGGCGGCGCGGGGCTGCCGGCCTGGGCCGGGCCGCTCCGGGCCGTCCCGGCCTACGGGGTGGCAGGCTCGGCCTGGGCGAGCAACATCGCCTCGGTACTTCAGATGGTGGTGCTGGCCTTCGCCGTGCGATCCGAGCTGCGTGGCGCCCCGCGCAACGATGCCGGCCGGCGCGCCGCGCTGCCCGACCGCCGAGAGCTCGCGCTCGCCTTCCGCGTGGGCCTGCCGGCCGGCCTGCACATGTGCGCCGAGGCCAACTTCTTCGCGGTGCTGGCCTCGACGATCGCCGGGCGGCTGGGGACCATCCCCCTCGCCGCCCACCAGCTCGCACTCCAGCTCCCCAGCCTCACCTTCCTGGGCGTGATCGGCCTCGGAAACGCCGGCTCGGTCCGCGTGGGCCAGGCGGTCGGCGCCGGAGATCGCGAGGGCGCCCGCCGCGCCGGCCTGGCGGCGCTTCTCGGTGCGTCCGGGTTCATGACCTGCACCGCGGTGGCCTTCGTGAGCCTGGCCGATCCCATCGCCCGCCTGATGACCACCGATCCCCAGGTTTATGCCGTCGCGGTCCCGCTCCTCCGGCTCGCCGGCGCCTTCCAGCTCTTCGACGGGCTCCAGGGAGTCGCCGCCGGCGTGCTGCGCGGCGCGGGCGACATCAAGTACACCTTCGCCGCCAACATGCTCGCGTTCTGGGCGCTGGGCCTGCCGGTGCTCCTGCTCCTCACCTTCTGGCTCCGCTGGGGCGTCGTCGGCCTGTGGGTCGGGTTCGTGTTCAGCCTGGCCATCCTGGCGGCGATCCTGGTGCGCCGGTTCCTGCGGATCTCGTCGCGGGAGATCGTGCCGCTCGCGGAGCGGGAAGCTTGAGCGGCGCGCCTGACGGCGAAGCTACGCCAGGGCGAACGGATGTGGAAACGCCCGCTCGTCAGCTCGTGATCACCCCATCCGCGATCAGGTTCGCCAGGATCCGCGCCGTGTCGAGCCGCGGCAGGCCGGAGAGCGCGAACAGCGCCTCGTAGTCCACCGTGCCGTCGATCTGCGCGAGCAGGAAGCCGGCCCGGTGGTCGAGGTTCAGCCACATCACCTCCTCGGGCTTGATGGCCAGGCGCGGAACGCTCGCCAGAGGCCCGAGCTTCGACTCGTACATCGCGATGAGGGTGGCCTCGTTCTGGCGCAGGTAGTCGCGCGCGCTGCCGTGATCGGGATCGACCTGGAGGATCCGCTCGATGAGCTCGAGCGAACCGGTGAAGTCGCCCAGCGCGAAGAGCTCCTTCGCGGCCTGCATCCAGACGTCCACCTCCTTCTGGCCCTGCCGGATCGCGGAGCCCGGGACGTCGGGGACGAGCGGGCGGAGGTCGGACTTGTCGGCCACGGCCTGGAGATCGAGCCCGCCGTCCGGCTCCAGAACGAAGGTCGCCGCCGCAGCCGGGCCCTCGTCCCACGGCGACGGCGCGAAGTCCTCGGGGCGCGTGGCGGCCGGGTGGTGGGGTACGCCGGCGGGCCCGGGCAGCGGTACCGCGGACGAAGCCGACGGGCGAGGCGCCGGGGCGGCGCCGGGGAGCGGCACCGCTCCGCCGCCGGAGGCGGGCGGCCCCTCGGGCACGAGGCCCGCCGCGCCGCCGTGGATGAGGAGCATGTACGAGCGGGCGCGCGGGTTGCCCGGGTCGGCCTCGAGCACCTGCTGGAAGCTGCGGAGCGCCTCCCCCACCCGGCCCGCGACGTAGGCCTTGATGCCGTGATCGATGAGCTCGGTGATGTCCGCCATCGATCACCTCGGCCCGGATCCGCGGCCCGACTCCGCCAGCCCCTTGAAGAGCTGGAGCGTCCGCTCCAGGGACTCCTCGTGCTCGGCCAGCGCGGAGGCGTCTCGCGCGTCGATCGCCTGCCGCACGCGCGCGAGCACCGCCTCGGCCTTCTGCACCGCATCCTTCCCGAACTTGGTGCGCTCCAGCGCCTGCTGCACCGCCGGCCGGAGCGCCTCGATCTCCACCAGCGCCGCCGCGATCCGCTCCCGGCGAAGATCGTACTCCGCCGAGGTCTGCTTCTTCTCGAGCAGCTCGTCCACGCGCTCGTCGAGGATCCGCTTCATCTCGTCCTCGGTGAGCCCCGAGGTCGCGGTGACGGTGATCGACTGCTGCTGGCCGGTGACCACGTCCTTCGCCGAGACGCCGACGATGCCGTCGGCGCTGATGTCGAAGGTGACCTCGATCTCCACCTCGCCCCGCCGCGCCGGACGGATGCCGTCGAGCACGAACTCGCCGAGGAGCTCGTTGTCGATCGCCCGATCGCCCTCGCCCTGGAGCACGGCGATGCGGACCGCGGTCTGGTTGTCCTGCACCGTGGTGAAGAGGTGCGTCTCGCTCGTGGGGACGGTGGTGTTGCGCGCGATGATGGTCTGGAAATAGCCGCCCACCACCATGATCCCGAGGTTCTGCGGGGTGACGTCGAGCAGCAGGACCTCGCCCATGCCCGACTGCGGGGCGGTCAGGGCGTGGGCCTGGATGGCCGCGCCGAGGGCGACGACCTCCTCCGGGTGGACGCCTCGGCAGGGCTCCCGCCCGAAGAAGTCCTTCACCGCCTTCTGCACCCGCGGCATGCGGGTCATCCCGCCGACGAGGATCACCTCGCCCACCTGGCTCGGGCGCACGCCGGCGTCCTTGAGCGTCTTCTCGGTGACCGCGATGCACTTGTCGACGAGGTCCTTGGTGAGCTCCTCCAGCTTGTCGCGGCCGAGCTGGCGGTCGAGGTGGAGCGCCGCCCTGCCCTCCCCGCCGCCCACCAGGAACGGCAGGTGGATGGCGGTGGTGGACGTGGCCGAGAGCTCGATCTTCGCCTTCTCCGAGGCGTCCTTGAGGCGCTGGAGCGCCATCTTGTCCTCGCGGAGGTCGACGCCGCCGTTGTCCTTCGCGAAGCCGAAGGTGAGCCAGTCGATCACGCGCCGGTCGAAGTCCTCGCCACCGAGGTACGTGTCGCCGCCCACCGCCACCACGTCGTAGACGCTCTTGCCGATGTCGAGGATGGAGATGTCGAAGGTGCCGCCGCCCAGGTCGAACACCACCACCTTGCGCTCGACCTGCTTGCCGAAGCCGTAGGCCAGGGCGGCGCTGGTGGGCTCGTTGATGATGCGCAGCACCTCCAGCCCGGCGATGCGCCCCGCGTCCTTGGTGGCGTGCCGCTGCCCGTCGTTGAAGTAGGCGGGGACGGTGATCACCGCCTTCGTCACCGGCCGGCCGAACCAGGCCTCCGCGTCCGCCTTGATCTCGGCGAGGACGATCGCGGCGAGCTCGGGGATTGCGTACACGCGCCCGGCCAGCTCCACCCTGACGTCGTTCCCCTCCGGCCCCGGGACGAGCGAGTACGGAAGCACGTGGCGCGCGTCCTCCACCTCCTTCGAGCCCCAGCGGCGCCCGATGAGCCGCTTGGCGGCGAAGACCGTGTTCTCCGCGTTGGTGATCGCCTGCCGCTTGGCCAGGGCGCCGACGAGCTTCTTCCCGTTCTTGGCGACCGCGACGATGGAGGGCGTGAGCGCCTGCCCGCTGCGGTTGGGGATGACGCGCGGGACGCCGTCGCGCACCGTGGCGACGGCGGAGTTGGTGGTGCCGAGGTCGATGCCGATCGCCGGTTCCAGGTCGTTCATCCGAGGATGCCCCAGCGCAGCTTCCGGAGCCGCTCCTTCGCGAGCTCCAGCTTCGGGTCGAGCTCCAGCGCCTTCTCCAACGCGCGCCGGGCCTCCTTCTTGTCGCCCTTCGCCTCGAGCACCAGGCCCAGCGCCTCGTGGGCCAGGCCGGCGCCGGGCGCGGCCCGTACGCCGGCGTTCGCCAGCTCGCCTGCGGCGGAGAGATCGCCCAGCGCCAGGGCGACGCGCACGCCCGCGGCCGCCGCCCGGGTGTGCCGCGGATCGGCCTCGACCGCCTCGCGGAAGGCCGTCAGCGCCGCTCCGTTCGAGCCCATCGCCTCCGCCGCGGTCCCCTTCACGAACAGCTCGCTCGCCCGCTGGGCATAGCCTCGCCGCTTCGCCTCCGCGGCGAGGGCCGCCAGCTCGGTGTTCGACGGGTCGATGCTCTGCGCGAGCAGCAGGTCGTTCGCGGCCGAGGCGTAGTCGCCCGCTTCCATCGACTTCTTGCCGCGCGCGACGAGCTCGGCCGCCCGCGCCGCGCGGGCGACGAGGGGGTTCATCCGGGAGAGCCGCGCGCGCCGCTCCGCCGACCGGCGCTCGTCCTCCAGCTTGCGCGCCTCCATCTTCGCGAACTCCGTCGCGGGGGCCGAGGTGCGCGCGTACGCGGACCGCCGCTCCTCGTCGGAGAGCACGTCGCGCGCCTCGGCCACCTTGCGGAAGATCCGCTCGAGCCGCGCGCGGTAGCTCCCGAGGCGCTTGCCTGCGTACCGGTCCGGGTGGAAGACCTTGGCCGCCTCCAGGTACGCCGCCTTCACCGAGGCCGCCGGAGCGTTCCAGGGCAGGCCGAGGATCTCCCAGAGCGTGCCCGAGGCGGCGATCGATTCCGCCTGGAGGATGCGCTTCCGCTGCGCGAGGTCGAGGTCCACGTCCTCCGACAGGCTCGCCGGATCGAATCCCTCAGCCTTGTCGCGGGTGTCGCTCAACCTGGATGACCTCGCCGAATCCCCGAGATTACCGATGCGTGCCGCGGCGGGTCAAACGGATCAACGGGAATGGCCACTTACGCGCACATTCCCGCTCGGCTCCGGGGGCCGCCGCCCCCGCCCGGGGAAGAGCCGCTCGTCACCGCCCGGCCATGAGCAGCTCGAGGAGCGCCTTCTGCCCGTGCAGGCGGTTCTCGGCCTCGTCCCATACCGCCGACTGCGGCCCCTCGATCACCGCCTCCGAGATCTCCTCGCCCCGGTGCGCCGGCAGGCAGTGGAGGACGATGGCGTCGGAGCGCGCCCGGGCGAGGAGCGCCTCGTCCACGATGTATCCCGCGAAGCGCAGGCGTCGCTCCTCCGCCTCGCCCTCCTGGCCCATGCTGGCCCACACGTCCGTGTTCACGACGTGCGCCCCCTCGGCCGCCTCCGCCGGGCTGCGCACGACCCGCGCCCTGCTCGCGCAGCGATCGAGGAGCGCCGGGTCGGGGTCGTAGCCCTGCGGGCACGCCAGGCGCAGCTCGAACCCGAGCAGCGCACAGGCCTCGAGCCAGCTGTTGGCCATGTTGTTCCCGTCGCCGATCCAGGCGATCCGGAGCCCGCCCCTGGCGAGCGCGTCGGCGCCGAACCGCTCCGCCACGGTGAGCAGGTCTGCGAGGAGCTGGCACGGGTGCGAGGCGTCGGTGAGCGCGTTCACCACCGGTACATCCGCCCAGCGCGCCATCTCCTCGGCCATCGCGTGCCCGAAGGTCCGCAGCACGATGCAGTCCAGATAGCGGGACAGGACCCGGGCGGTGTCCTTGATCGGCTCGCCGCGGCCGAGCTGCATGTCGCGCGGGGAGAGCGTGATCGCGCTCGCGCCGAGCTGGTGGGCGCCGACCTCGAACGAGACCCGGGTCCGCGTCGAGGCCTTCTCGAAGATCATGCCGACGGTCCGGCCCTCGAGCGGGCGCGGGCCGCCGCGGCCGAGCAGCTTCCACTCGGCGGCCCGCTCCACGAGCTCGAGCAGCTCGGAGC
>JAEZXM010000417.1 GCA_023419875.1 Pseudomonadota bacterium
CCCCAGCCGCGCGGCACGGCGCCGTCGCGCGGCGCGGGCGCGACGACCTCCTCCTGGAGCGAGTTCCACCGGCGGCAGGCCGGGCACTGCCCCAGCCACTTGGGGCTCTGGTGGCCGCACTCCGTGCAGGCGTACACGGTGCGCGACTTGGCGGCGGCGCGGGTCATGGGGCCAGATAGCACGCAGGGGTGACGGCGGCGCAGGGCCCACGCGGCTAGAATCCCGTCGATGGAAGGGCCGGCCGGGCTGGGAAAGGTGCTCATCGTCGCTGGGCTCGTGCTCGCGGCGGTCGGCGTGCTGTTCCTGCTCGGCGACCGGATCTCGTGGCTGCGCCTCGGCCGGCTGCCGGGCGACATCTCGGTCGAGCGGGGCAACTTCCGGTTCTACTTCCCGCTCGTCACGTCGATCCTGCTCTCCGCGGCGATCTCGCTCGTGCTGTGGCTCCTCTCGCGGCGCTGAGGTCGCGCGCAGGGCCGAGATCCCGCAGTATTTTGCTTGCCTTCCCGGCGGCCGATGCGCTTTGCTCCATCGGGCCGGCGGCCGCAGTCCGGCGCAGGGAGCGGGCCGTCACGCACGGCCGCCGAGCCGAACGCGGTGAGGGAATGCGCGTCGATCTCCGCAGGGCACTCCTCGTGTCGTGCCTCGCCCTGAGCGCTGGCGAGGTCGCGTACGCGACAGCCAGCGATTCGCAGCGGGGCGCGGTCCCCTATGCGCAGCCGGACGTGCTCTGCGGCATTCCGGTGCGTACCTGCTCCGCGCCCGCTCATGCGCGCGCCACCTGCACCGCGGGCAAGTGCGGGTTCGTCTGCGATCCCGGGTACACGTTGTGCGGAGACCGGTGCATCTCGGTGCGCACGGACCCGCTCAACTGCGGCGCCTGCGGACGCGTCTGCCCGGGCGAGGACGCGCCGTCCACGTCCTACTGCGACCAGGCGGCCCGGCGCGCGTGCGTCAACGGAGAGTGCAAGAAGTGCCGGTGGTACTGCGGCGGTTACGGCGGGTACTACCGGGTGTGCACCTGAGGGCTCCACCTCGCGGCCGAGCTGCTCCCGGCTGATCCGCCCTCCGCTCACCCGCCTTCCGGGCTCGCCCGTCCACGCGCCGGCACCCATCGTGTCCGGGTCCTCGTTCCGCGCGCTCGATAGGGGGTGCTCAACAGGAGGGAGCACCAATGAAACACACGGTGAAGTTCATTCCGCTCGCGCTCGTGGGCCTGGCGGCGACGCCGACCCAGGCTGCCGAGGGTCTCCAGTTCCACGGCTACGCGCGCGCAGGCGCGGGCCTCAACCCGAGCGGCGGCGGGCAGGTCTGCTTCCAGCTCGCGGGGGCGGACGTCAAATGGCGTCTCGGGAACGAGTGCGACTATGTGATCGAGCCCAACTTCAACTACGACATCCTCACGCTCGACGACAAGTCGACGTGGGGCTTTCACGTGATGCCCTCGATCTACAAGGCATACGAGCCCCAGGGTTCGCTCGTCCGCGACGACGCCGGCGCCGCCATCGGCACCGCGAGCTGGTTCGACGACCTGCCCGTCCGCTTCGGCCAGATCTACTTCTACGGGAAGAACGTCCCGCTGCTCCGGAACGGAACGATCTGGATCGGCCGGCGCTTCTACGACCGCCTCCAGCTCGGCATCAACGACCAGTTCGTGGAGAACGAGGACGGCGACGGTGCGGGCGTCGAGGACGTCGACGTGGGATTCGCCAAGTGGTCGATCGCGTTCCTCATGAACCCGAACGACACGCCGCGGACGACCGCGGAGGCCAATCCGGTCGGCGACGTGAACAACAAGGTCTTCAAGATCACCACCCGGTTCACGAATATCCGCACGGTGAAGGACGGCGCGCTACAAGTTTGGGCCGCGGCCCGGAACCTCCAGTCGAAGAGCACGAGGCCGGCCGGCGCCGAGCCTGCCGAAGTGGACACCACCTACCGCGTGGGCGTGTACCACAGCCTCGTGCTGGGCCGGTGGGGCAGCAACCTCACGGGCTTCAAGTTCGAGACGCTGGCCGACGACGCCAACCTGTGGCGGGTGTTCACGCAGCAGGGGATGACCCTCTTCGCCGCGCGGACCGCGCTCGACTTCATCGCCGAGTACCGGCGGACGAGCCCGGACACCGGAGACGACCAGTCGTGGTTCGCCGTCGGCGCCCGCGCCGACACCCACCTCACCGGCCTGCTCCGGTTCCTGCTCGAGGCGGGGTACGACTGGGTCGACGACGCCGACTCCAGGAACCTCACCAAGGTGACCGCCGCCCTCGCCATGAGCCCGGGGAGGGAGGCCAGCGTGCGCCCGACGTTCCGCCTCTTCTACACGCATGGCTTCTGGAGCGACGAAGGCGTCCTCGCCTCCGCCCGCACCAACGACGTGTACGGCGACGACACGTCCGGCGGATCCTTCGGCCTCCAGGCCGAGGGCTGGTGGTAGCTGCAATCTGGTTGGCGAGCGCAGGGGCAGGCGTTGCAGCCTGCCCCGTAGCGAGCGGGGGGTCTGGGGGGGCCTTCTGGGCCCCCCCAGCAAGTTTTGGCTGCGACGGCCGCGGTGCCGCCGTCTCACCTCCTTTCCGGGCCACCGCTCACCGGCCACGCGCGACCGTTCGTCGGCCTCCCTCGACCGCCCGTCGTTTGCCCGCCCCGCCCTCGGAGCGCGCGCGTAGCGTCGTTGCGCAAGGAGGGAACACCGATGAAACACATCGTGAAGTTCGGATTCGCGGCCCTCGTGGCCCTGTCGTCCGCAGCGGCTCAGGCCGGCGATCTCCAGTTCCACGGCTACACGCGGGCCGGCGTGGGCCTCAACCCCAGGGGCGGAGGGCAGGTCTGCTTCGGGCTCAACGGCGCAGACACCAAGTTCCGCCTGGGTAACGAGTGCGACTACGTCATCGAGACCGCGTTCAGCTACGACATCGCCACGCTCGAGGACAAGTCGACCTGGGGCTTTCTCGTGATGCCCTCGATCTACAAGGCGTACGACAACCCGACCACCAACGTCGCCGGCCCCACCGGCGCGAGCGTGGGCGGCGCGCAGTGGTTCGACGACCTGCCGGTCCGCTTCGGCCAGGTCTACTTCTACGGCAGGAACGTCTCGCTGCTGAAGGGCGGCACCGTCTGGATCGGCCGCCGCTTCTACGACCGGCTCCAGACCGGGATCAACGACCAGTTCCTGGAGAACGAGGACGGCGACGGGGCGGGCGTCGAGGACATCGACCTCGGCTTCGCGCGGTGGTCGGTCGCGTTCCTGATGAACCCCAACGACGCGGCCCGGAGCGACACCGTCACCGACCCGGTCGGCGACGTGAACAACAAGACGTACAAGATCACGACCCGGCTCACCGGCATCAAGACCATGAAGGACGGCGCCCTGCAGCTCTGGCTGGGCGCGCGCAACCTCCAGTCGAAGAGCACCAAGCCGGGCGGCGCCGATCCGGCCGACGTCGACGCGACCTACCGCGCCGCCGTGTACCACACGGTCGACCTCGGCACGTGGGGCAGCAACCTCGTGGGCTTCAAGTACGAGACGCTCGGTGAGGACGACAGCCAGTGGCGGGTGGTCGTGCAGCACGGCATCAACGTCTTCTCCGCACGCACCGCGCTCGACCTCCTCGCCGAGTACCGGCAGCGGTCTCCGGCCACCGGTGACGACCAGACGTGGCTCGCGGTCGGCGCCCGCGCCGACACGCAGATCTCGGGTCCGTTCCGCTTCCTGGTCGAGGCGGGATACGACCGGGTGAAGGACGGCGACGAGGACGCGACCTCGCTCATGAAGGTCACCGGCGCGCTGGCGATGAGCGCGGGCGATGGTGCCGGAGCGCGGCCCACCTTCCGGCTGTTCTACACGCACGCTGCGTGGAGCGACGAGGGCGTCCTCAACTCCGGGCGCACCAACGACGTCTACGGCGACGAGAAGTCCGGCGGGTCCTTCGGCCTGCAGGCCGAGGGCTGGTGGTGATGAACCCTCGCCCCGCACTCCCTCGCGGGGCGACGTCACGCCTCAACTCCCTCGTGGGGCCGTGACAGGGACGGGCGGGCTGGTTCCGACCAGCCCGCTCGTCCGCACGACGAAGCGGGCGGGAACGAACCTCCCCTCTTGTTCCGCGGAGACGGCGATGGCCGACGGCCGCGACGGGTGGAGCGACGAGCGGTGCGCCTCGGCGCGGTTCGACCTCGAGCGGTCGCCGCACGTCCGAGCGAAGAGTGCAACCCGCCTCCCCTCGTCCGTTGCTACAATCCGGAGCGTGTTCGAGCCAATCCTCCCCGGCCGGCGGACCCGCCGCGCCGCGCGCGACGGAAGCCGGCGCCGCCTTTGGTGCGCGGCGGTGGCCGTCCTGCTCCTGCCCTCCGCCGCGGTCGCCGTCCCGTACATCCGGCCCGGCGCCCTTCCCAGCGAGTGGTCGTACTCGGTGGAGGTGAAGGTCTCGCCGGAATGGGACGCCCTGGTCGTTCCCATGCGCGGGTCCCACGCGCAGCACCCCGAGGCGGTCGAGCGGCTCCAGCGCGCGCTGGACGAGCACGGGATCACGCCGTCGGGTCCAATCTTCGGCCGCTACCTCGACGATCCCTCCCGAACCCCGGAGAAGGACCTGCGCTGGGAGGTGGGCTGCCAGGTCCAGTACTTCGAGGGTCAGGTCCCTGGCCTCGAGTGGCGGCGGTTCGGCTCGCAGCTCTCCGCGTCGACGCGCATGCAGGGCCCGGGCGGCCGCCAGTGGCGCGGGTTCCTCGAGTGGCTCGGCTCGAACGGCTACCAGATCATCGGAGGCTCGATCGAGTTCTGGCACGAGGGCGGAACCGTGCTGTGGGTGCCGGTCCGCCGGCTCCTCGTCCTTCCGCTCGTCACCTGGTACGCGATCTGTGTCTGGGGCCTGATCCTCTTCGCGCTCTTCTCCTTCGTCTACGTGCGCCAGTTCCCCGGGCGCCTCCTCTCGCACCGGGGCGGGCGGCTCTGGGGCTTCTTCGGCCTCACCTGCACCATCGTCTACGTGCAGCCGCTCATCAGCGACGTCATCTATCTCTACCGCGGCGAGCGGCTCGTCCCGCTCCACGTCGCCGCCGGCGCGGTGGCCCTGATCATCCCGGCCGTGGTCGCGCACCTGTTCCTGCGCATCGCCGGGCCGCGGCTCCCCTGGCGGCGCGCGTTCGGCGCCGGCGTCGCCGCCCTGTACGCGGCGGCGGTGGCGGCGGCGGTGGTGAAGCGGTTCGGCACCGCGCTCGCCGGCGTCGAGGGCCCCGACCTCGTGTGCGCGCTCATGCTGGGCTCCTCCACGGTGAGCCTCGGCATGGTGCTGCTG
>JAEZXM010000455.1 GCA_023419875.1 Pseudomonadota bacterium
CGCCCTGTCCCCAAAATGCGCCGAGGATTTGTCGTTTCGTGGGCCCCGATCGCCGGCCGCCAGCGCCCGCCCCTCTCACGCTCCTTTCCAAGAGGTGTTTAATGGGCCTACGCGACCATCAGGCCCAAGATGAAGCCGCACAGCTCGCGGGCCACGGCGACGGTCGCCAGCGGCCCCCGCTTCCCGCGAGCAAGGAGCCGAGTGAAACGACGATGCAGGCGTACCTAGGCCTTCTTGGTGTAGTCGGCGACATCGGCCGGCTGCGACTCGAGAGCCTTCTTCGCTCGTGGGCCAAGGGCCGGCCTATGTCGGTATGCGCAGGCCGCCTCGACAAGCACTCGTCGCACGTGGGCATTCCCGGTCTTGGTGATCCCGCCGCGTTTCTCGCGGCCTCCGCTCGAGTATTCGCGAGGCACCAGGCCGAGGAATGACATCAGTTGCCGGGGACTCTCGAAACGGCGGAAGTCACCGATCTCGGTGGCGAGGATCATCGCGGACAACGTGGAGATCCCGCGCAAGCAGCAGAGTTTCGCGACTGGACCTACGTACTCCTTGGTCCTGGCGATGGTCTGGATCTGGCGATCGAGATCCGCGCGCCGCTCGAGATGGTGCTCGACCTCGTGCACGTAGTGCTCGAACGTCAGCCGTTCGCATTCGCGGTCGAACTCGACTGTCTTGAGCCAGGCCCAAAATCTCAGGGTCCACTTCTTCTTCCCGCCGGAGAAGAGCCTCCCGTGCCTGATGAGGAACTTCACCAGGCGATCGCGAGCTTGACGAGATCCCGGCGCACGTCCTCGCGGGCGCGTACGAGGTCGCGCACCGCTTCCTGGTCCTCGGTGCCCAGGTGAGGATCCGCGCCACGTCCTCGTCCCTCGGCGCGGGCAGGCGAATGAACCGGGCGCGGGCCTCCCCTTTCACCTCGAACACGCCGTCGGGGACGAGGGTGTTTAAGTGGACGTTCAGGTTCACCGCCCCGCCGAACCGCTGGTCCAGCGTGACGCCACCGGTCCGCGGTTCGTCCGCCCCCGTCCGCCGCGCGGACCTCCGCTGCCAGGCGAAGACCGTCCTCGTGAAGATGTCGAGGAGTCGGGACGCCACCTTGTTGTCCCGCGCTGCCTGGAAGCGGAGCCCGCGGGGAAGCGAGAGGACCCATTGCCGGATGGGGACGGCGCGGAGGACGTTCCGGCACAGGTGCTCGGCGATGTCCTCCATCCGCCTGGTCGCGCAGGAGGGGCAGATGGAGCCCTTGCACGAGAACGCGACGAGTCTCTCGAAACCGCAGTCGGGACAGCGAACTCGCGCGAAACCCCGGGCGAGGATCCCGCAGTCGAGGTAACCGCGGAGCTCGCGCTCGACGTGCCCGGGCAGCCCGCGGCCGCTGCCGGTCCGTCGCTCGGCGGCGAGGAACGGCTCGAGCCGCTCGCGGACGGCGGCGTGGAGGAGCGTGTGCTCGGGCTCGCGGCGCCGGTAGCCGCCGAGCGGTGCGGACGCCGCGCTTGGCGCGCGCTCCCTGCGATCGATGGGTTCGGCGCCGAGGGCCACGGGCGCGACGGCTTCGCAAGGAGTGGGCCGACCTCGTCGGCGCCACCGACCACCCCACCCGCGAGGCCCTCTCGCTCGTGCAACGTGAGGCGAGAAGAGTGATGCGCAACCTCGCTTTGCGACCCACCAGGGATGCCGCGATTGCGCTTGATTGTCAGACCCCCATGCGACGCTCGCCATCGTGAGCGCCACACCTCCATCGCCGGAAGACCCCCGCGAGCGCGCCAGGGCGCTGTGCCAGGGGTTCGAGCCGCCACCGCGGACGGAGCTGCCTCGCTTCGACCGGTTCGAGGCGGTGCACGTCCTGCTCAATGGCGACGAGGCGGTCGACGATTGCGAGCGCGGGCTGACGATGGGTGCGCGCATCCAGGGCGCGCTCGATCTCGCCATCGCGGAAGGGCTCGCGGCGCTCACCCTGGGACCGCGGCTTCTCGACCTCGGCTACCACCTCGACGACTACGCCCGCGAGGTGCTGGACCTCCGGCCGCGGACCACGCTCAAGCTCGTGCAGCTGGCGCGAGAGCTCCGGACGCGGCCGCTCCTTTGCGACGCTCTCCGCGACGGCGAGGTCCTGCTCCGCGCGGCGCAGGTGGTGCTCCCGGTGGCGAAGGGCGACGAGGAGGCGTACTGGGTCGAGCGGGCGGGGGTGGAGACGGTCCGGACGCTCGAGAAGCTGGTCGCGGAGGCGCGGAAGAGCGTTGCCGAGCCGGAGGATGAGTACGAGCGGTTCCTGGTCGGGGCGAAGCCGGAGGCGCTCGAGGCCATCGACGATGCACTGGAAGTCGCCGGTCAGGTGCTCGGGCCGGACTCGAAGCGGTTCGAACGGCTGGAGGCGATGGCGCAAGAGTTCCTGGGCGAGTTTCCGGCATATGCGGGCGATCCGGAGGCCACGCCTCCGAGCGCGCTTCGCGCGGAGCGGGCGGCTGCGGCGCTGGAACGCCGCAAGGCCCAGCTCGAGGCCGAGACCGAGCGCTGGGCGCACCTTCCGGCCATACCGGCGTGGCACGCGCCGGCGATCTCGTGGGACGAGCTCGCCTCGGCGGCGGAGATCGACGCCACGCTTCGGCAACTCGCGCGGCACCGCCGTGCCTGGGACGAGCTCCTCGGGTACTTCGCCTTCCAGCTCCAGCGGAGCCGGGTCCATCTCACGCTCGGCTTCGCCACGTTCCGGCACTTCATCGAGGAGCGGCTCGGTCTCCCGCCGCGCGCGATCGAGCGACGGGCGGCGCTCGAGCGGAGACTCTCGGCGAGCCCATCCCTCCGTGAGGCGCGACGTCTCGGGGTCTCGTACGAGAAGCTGCACGCGCTCGCGCACCTTCCCGAGACCGAGATCACCTTCTGGACCCCCCGCGCGCGGGCCATGACGGTCATCGCGCTCCGGCGAAAGCTGGAGCAGGCCGCGGACCGGCAGACGCGGGCGCGGGGGCGATTCGGCGCCGTGGTTCCGAAGCGGGTCGGGC
This sequence comes from Pseudomonadota bacterium, assembly GCA_023419875.1. Lineage (GTDB taxonomy): Bacteria > Myxococcota > Myxococcia > Myxococcales > Anaeromyxobacteraceae > Anaeromyxobacter. The sequence goes on from JAEZXM010000455.1 coordinate 3,003, forward strand.
GCCTCCTCGGCGAGGCGATCGACGCGGTCCGCGCCATCGCGGGGTCCCCGATTTCGCCCGGGAGCTGCCTTGCGGTCATCGCCCGGCACTTCCTGGACGTCTGGGGACCGCCTTCGAGACCGAAGACGAGCTCGCAGCGGGTCCGGCAGCGCGATGACTGGCAGTGCACGGTGCCGGGGTGCAGCCACGCGGCCGTGCACTCGCACCACCTCGTCTACCTCTCTCGCGGCGGCCACCGCACCGAGCCCGGCAACCAGACCGGCACGTGCGCGTTCCATCACAAGTGCATCCACGACGGCCGGCTGGAGGTGCACGGCACGGCGCCGGACGGGCTTACGTGGCTCCTCGGCGGGAAGGTCTTCGATGGAAAGCCGGAGTGACCCTGCAACGCCGCTCCGTCTCACCGCCCCGCCGGCACCCGCTCCATCGACGCGTCCTGCCAGCGCCCGAACACCGGCAGCACGATGAGCGCCGCCACGAGCGCCAGCAGCATGTCCCACTGCGCGTCCCAGACGTCGCCCTGCGTGCCCAGGAACGCCTGACCGACGTCCGGGGCAGCCGCGAGCACGGTCCACCACTCGAGCAGCTCCCAGAACGCGGCGATCGCGAGCACGACCGAGACCGTCAGGAAGTAGAGCCACCCGCCGCGCCGGAGCGGCGTCCTCCGCAGCAGCACCTCGCGCGCGAGGAACGCCGGGAAGACGCCGACCGCGAGGTGTCCGACGCGATCGTAGTGATTGCGCGCCAGGCCGAACGCCTCCTTCGCCCAGTTGCCGAGCGGCGTCTCCGCGTAGGTGTAGTACCCGCCGTAGTTCAGGATGAGGACGTGCAGGAACACGCCCGCGTACACGAAGTGCGAGAGCGGCAGCCGCGGGTACAGGGCCGCGAGCACCGCGACCAGCGCGACCCCCGGCGCGACCTCGAGCGCCCAGCTCAGCGGCCCCGCGCGCGCCGTGGCGCCGCTGACCGCGAGGATGACCGCCAGGAAGCCGAGGAGCGCGACGGGAAAGCGCGCGTGCTGGCGGAGCGTGCGGGCAGGAGCGACTTCGGGGGCGAGTGTGGTCACTCCCGCATCGTAGCAACAGAAGCCGCCGGGAGGCTTCACGCGCCTGCGTCCTTCGCGCGCTGGCGGATCCTCCGCCCGGTCGCTACGGTGCGGCCATGGGCGACGTTCGTATCCGGCTCGGGCCGCGGAAGGCCTTCCTCTTCGACCTCTTCCACACGCTCACCGGCGACGAGCGCGCGTGGTCGGGGGTCCCTTCCACGTCGGAGTTCCTGGGGATCGACGGACGCGTCTGGCTCCGGCTGCTCGAGGAGAGCTCGCCGGATCGGCTCTGCGGCCGGGAGCGCGATCCGTTCCGGATCCTGCGGTCGCTGGCCGATCAGGCCCGACCCGGCATCCCCGACGAGAAGATCCGGCAGGCGGTCCTGAACCGGACCGCCCGTTTCCGGCAGGGACTCCTCGGGATCCCCGCGGGCAACGTCGCCGTGCTGCGCCGGCTCCGGGCGGACGGCCTCGCCCTCGCGCTGGTCAGCAACGCCGACGTGATGGAGGCAGCAGCGTTCGACGAGTGCCCGCTCGCGGGAGTCTTCGACGTCGTGAGCTTCTCCTGCGACGTCGGGTACGCCAAGCCCGACCGGCGCATCTTCGAGCACACCCTCTCAGCGCTCGGCGTCGCGCCCGAGGAGGCGGTCTTCGTCGGGGACGGCGGCTCGAACGAGCTGTGCGGTGCGAGGGAGCTGGGCCTCGCCACCGTCCTCATGACCGGGCTCATCCGCTCGCTCTGGCCGGAGAGGATCCCCGCCCTGCGGCGCTGCGCGGATCACGAGATCTCGTCGCTGGAGGAGCTCCTGCAGGTGACCGGGGAACCCGACCGGAAGTGACTCTGGGTCGGGCCTTTCATCGGGACGGGGTTGGGCGAGCGACGCCTACATCCTGTAGACTCGGGTGGTGAGCATGGCAGGGTCAGGGCCGACCTCGGACGCGTCCGCGGGAGCCCGGAGCGCTCGAGGGCGGCCGAGCATCGGGGTGCTCCTCGACAACGTCGACGACGCGTTCCAGCGTTCCCTCCTCGACGGGCTGAACCGGGCCGGGCGACAGGAGGGCTGCGACGTCGTCGCGTTCCTGGGCGGCAACCTCAACCCCGACGATCCGGAGAGCCGGCGGCGGAACGGCATCTTCGAGCTCGTGGGCGAGGGGTGCCTCGACGGCCTGATCGTCCCATCCCTGGTGGTCGCGTCGCACATCGGCGAGGAGCGGCTCGCGTCCTACTGCCGGCGGTTCGAGCCCCTGCCCATGGTGAGCCTCGGCACGGTCCTGCCCTCGATGCCCTCCGTCGTCTGCGAGGGAGAGCCGGGCATGCGGGCGCTCGTGGAGCACCTGGTCGACCGGCACCGCCGCACCCGCCTCGCGTTCGTCGCGGGGACGGAGCGGAACCCGGACTCGGTCCTGCGCGAGCGCGTCTTCCGGGAGGTGCTCGCCGAGCGCGGCATCCCGGTCGATCCGCGACTCCTCCTGCGCGGGCACTTCATGGCCGAGACGACGCGCGCCGCGGTCCGCGGGATCGTCGACGCCGGGATCCCCTTCGACGCCCTGGTCTGCGCAACCGACGTGATGGCGCTCGCCGCGGCCGAGGCGCTGGAGCAGGCCGGCATCCCGCTCCCGGGGCCGGTCTCGGTCACCGGCTTCGACGACCTCCGACCCTCCGGTCAGGAGTTCCCGCTCACCACCGTCCACCAGCCCATCGCCGAGCTCACCGAGCGCGCCGTGCAGATCCTCCTGAGGCTCGTGCGCGGCGAGTCCGTGAATGCGATCGAGCAGCTCCCGACCCGCCTCGTGGTGCGGCGCTCCTGCGGGTGCCTCTCCGCCGCGGCGACGCGCGCGGGCCAGCGGGCGGGCGATGTGCAGGGCGGCATCGCGCCGGCTCCTGCCGCGGCGGACGTGGGCGCGGACGCGCGGCGGTGCCTGGAGGAGCTCACGGAGGCGCTGCGCGCGGCCGCCGAGGACGGCGGCGGCGAGGACGGGTTCGCCGCCCGCCTGGACGCCTGGCTCTGCACG
>JAEZXM010000041.1 GCA_023419875.1 Pseudomonadota bacterium
CGGCGCCGAGGTCGGCGAACAGGGCGCCGGGGACCCGGCGCAGGTACGCCGGCCAGGTGGAGTAGCCGTGCTCGGGGGCGACGATGGGGAAGCGGAGCTCGGCGTTCGCGAGCGCGAAGCCGGTCCCGGCGAGCCACTCCACCGGATAACCGCGCAGCTCGTCCGGCGTCCCCGCCTGCGCGCCGAGGAGGAGCACCAGGGGGTCGGGCTGCTCGGGTCCGCCGAGGGTGAACGGGGCGGAGGTTCCGAGCGAGCCGTCCGCGGCGCCCCCCGCGGCCCGCAGTGCGAGCACGGCGTGGCGGGTGAAGGGGATCCGCAGGTACTCGGCCACCGACCCTCGCGCGCGCAGGAGCCGGTAGTCGCTCCCCAGCTCCTTCGCGGAGACCCCCGCGGCGAGGCTCACCGTCCCGCCCTCCTCGGGAGAGATCGAGCGCACGTACCGGCGCGCGTTGGACCAGCCGGCCCGGAGCGTCACCTCGGAGCCGAACCCGTCCTGCGTCCGGAGCGACTCGGGGTCGGCGGCCGAGCTGCTCACGCCGAGGACGTCGCGGAAGGTGCCGGCCCAGCCGAGCCGGACGAGCGCTGACCACTCGAGGCGCGTGAAGGTGAAGTCGAGCCCGACATCGGCCGGCGTCCAGACGGCCCGGAGACCGCGGCCGACGGGCGCCGACTCGACCACGCGGCTCGAGGAGAGGTCCACCTGCGGCCAGGACCAGGACCCGAGGTAGCTCGCGGCGTAGCCGGGCTCGCGCGAGGCGAGCCCCCACCACCCGGAGAGCGCCCAGGTGTGCTTCCAGAGGACGTCCTGCCCTCCGGTCATGACGCCGAGGATCGTGCCGTCGGGATCGGAGCCGACGGTCGGGAACCACCAAGTCGGGAGGACGGTGGGCCAGGCGGAGTAGGGGCGGGAGGTCGTCGGGGCGGGTGGGGGAGCGGGTTCGCTGCCGGGCACGGGCTCGGCCACGGGCGCGGGCACGGGGTCGAGCCAGCCGTCCGGCTCGAACGGGATCGTCGCGAGGTCGTAGCCGGCTCGGGAGTAGGTGACGAACGCGATCGTCCGCCCGTCGGGGGAGACCGACGGCTGGAAGGCGCCGGTCTCGACGTTCGTGACCTGGCGGAGGGCGCATGCGCCGGCGGCCGGGAGGCACTCGACCGGCCAGGCGTACAGGTTGTAGATGCCGCCCCGGTCAGACGAGAACAGGAGCCAGCGGCCGTCCGGAGTGAACGCGGGGCTCGCGTCGATCGCCGCGTCGTCCGTGACGGCGACGAGGGGCGCGCCGTCGCCGCGCGCGAGGACGATGTCGCGCCGGCCGGCCCGCTGAACGGCGAACGCGAGCAGGCTGCCATCGGCGGAGAGGGCCGGAGCGAACACCTCGGCCCCGCGCTCCGCGAACACCTGCTCCTCCGGCCCGCCCGCCATTCTCCGCCGCACGAGCGCGAGCGCACCGGGGCCGACGCGGCGAACGTAGGCGAGCCAGGCTCCGTCGGCGGAGAGGGCCGGATCGCTCGCCCGCGCGCCTCTCGTGAGCCGGCGGAGCGCGCCTGTGGCGCGGTCGACCGCGTAGAGATCGGCGTGGACGCGGCGCTCGCGGAAGACCTGCGCCTTCGAGACCACGACCTGGCCCCCGCCGGCCGCGAGCCCGGAGAGGCCGAGGACGGGCACCGGCGCCCCGGCGGGCCTGCCGTCCGGCGCCGTCCGGACGATCGCCGGCGACCGGTCGAGGTCGCGGCGGATGGAGACGAGGGCGCCGTCGGGCGCCCACCGCGGCCAGCCGGCTCGTCCGCCGTCGAAGGTGAGCCGGACCGGGCGCGTCACCGTGCGTGAATGGACCTGCGCCAGCGTCTCGCGGGCACCCGCCTCCTCCCGCGCGGCGTACTCGGCCCAGAGCTCCGGGAACGTCGCGCCGAAGTGGGGCCGGCCCACGAGGCTCGGCGCGTACGGCCAGACCCACGCGCCCTGGTCGGCGAGGTAACGTGCGATGGCCTCGTCTCCGCTCCGCTCCCGGAGGAACTCGAGGAACCGGCCGCCGAGGAGGTAGGGCTCGGTCCCCAGCGGAAACTCGAGCGCGGGGTTCGAGGCCCGGTCGAGCCGCGGGAAGCCGGGCTTCTCGAGCGCGAGCGATCGGACGTACATCGCGTGGAGGGCGCTCCGGTTCCGGCCCACCGCCGCGCCCGGCGTCCCGTCGGCCTCGTGCAGCACCGCGATCCCCTCGACGAGCCAGCGAGGGGTGAGGGCGCTCGGCGCGAAGAGCTTCCCGAAGAGGCCGTTCGCGAGGCGCGGGATACCTCCCACGTTGTCGAGGTGGAGGATGTGGACGTACTCGTGGAACACCAGGCTGGAGATCCAATCGCTGTAGGCGTTGAGCTCGGAGAGCTCGGCGGGCGGGGACGCGAAGAGGCGGATGGTGTCGTAGGGCAGCGGCGTGGCCGAGCCGTTGGCGTCGTCGCTGTCGTCGGAGAGGACCAGCTCGGTCCGTCCCCGCGGCGCCCAGCCGAGGAGCGGCACCAGGATCTCGTGCGCCCGCTCCGCCGTCGCGGCCACGGCGGCGGCGAGCTCTTCCTCGCCCTGGTGGAAGTGGATCCGGAAGTGCGGGGTCTCGAAGGTGCGGAAGCGGTAGGCGGGGTCGTACGGCTGCGCGCGTGCCGCGCCCGAGAACACGACGGTGACGAGGACAAGGAGCGCGCCGAGCGCCCGCGTCCATCTCACGGCGACGCCTTCCGCGCGCGCCGCGGACGCGCCGGGCGCGCCGCCGTGCGGACGCGGCGCTCCCGTCCGGCTCCCGCCGTCACGCGGCGCGCGAGGAACGACCGCACGGCCCGCGCCACCACCGCGGGGTACTCGAGCGGGGTGACGTGGGTGCCCTTCGGGATCTCGACGAGCTCGCTGCCCGCGATGGCCTCGTGCATCGCCCGGGAGAGGCGCACGGGCGTGAACGTGTCGCTCCCGCCGGCGATGACCAGCGTCGGCACGTCCACCTGCGGGAGGTGATCGGAGCTGTCGGTCTCGTTGGCGGAGGCGAGCATCCGCACGAACAGCACCGGGTCCACCTCGGACAGGTCGGCGAAGTAGCGGACGAGATCGGCTCGCTCCACCCGGCTCCGGTTCACCTCGTGGTCGAGCGCCAGGGTGAGCGCGAACTCGGTCGGCACGATGGCCTTGAAGACGAGGCGGGCGAGCGTCGGGTGCTTCTCGACCGCCCCTCGAGCGAACGGGAACACGTGCTTCAGGGCAGGGGAGTCGTGGAAGGTGTCGAGCGGGTGGCCGGGGGCGCCGCAGACGAGCACGAGACCGGCGATCCGCTCGGGCGCTCGCCGATGCGCCTCCAGCGCGACCTGCACACCCATCGAGTGCCCGGCGATGACCGCGCGCGCCTCGCCGGCGGCGTCGAGCACGCAGAGCAGGTCCTCCACGTCGTCGTCCAGGGTGACCCGGTGGGGTTCCCTGGGCATGGCGCTCCGTCCGTGGCCCCGGTAATTCCAGTGAATGACGCGGTGCCGCCTCGCCAGCGCGGACGTCAGGTGTCGCCAGACGAACCCGGCGCAGCCGATCCCGTCGGTGAGCACGACGGTCGGGACGCCCGCGCCGGACTCGGTCCAGTGGAGGTCAGTGCCGTCCCGCCCGCTCGCCGTGTGCGCCCTCTCGTCCATGACTCGCCCGTTCGCTCCCCGCCCGCAAAAGCCGCGTGCGCCCGTCCGGTCCGCTCCTCGCTCCGGGAGCCCGCGAGCATGGGATACATTGCGCGGGAGGTTCAAGCGGAAATGACGCGCCGTCACGACCATGCGCACCACCGCTCGCCCGACGCCCCGAACGCCTCGGTGCCGGGTGGACCGGCGGGATCCGAGGCGGCGAGCCGCCCGGCTGGGCCGGCGAGCGTGCGCCGCCTCGCCCTGTCCCTCGCCTTCACCTCGGCGGTCATGATCGCCGAGGCGGTCGGCGGGTGGCTCTCGGGGTCCCTGGCGCTGGTCTCGGATGCGGCCCACATGCTCACGGATGCCGGTGCGCTCGGGCTCGCGCTCTTCGCGGCCTGGCTCTCCGGGCGGCCCGCCGACGACAAGCGGACCTACGGCTACCGGCGGGTGGAGGTGCTCGCCGCGCAGGTCAACGTCGCGGCGCTGTTCGCCCTCGCCGCGTTCGTCGTCTGGGAGGCGGTGGGGCGGCTCCGGAACCCGGGCCCGCCGGTCGATCTGGGGATCATGGCCGCCGTGGCGGTGCTGGGCCTCGGGGCGAACGTGGCGATCCTCTTCGTCCTGAACCGCGAGAGCTCGCTCAACGCCCGCTCGGCGTTCCTCCACGTGCTCTCCGACACGATCTCGTCGGTCGCCATCCTGCTGGGCGCGGGGGCGATGGCGCTCCACGGCGGGCTCGGCTGGGTCGACCCGGTCCTGTCGCTCGCCATCGCCGCCCTCATCCTCTGGGGCGCGGCGCGGCTGGTGCTCGAGATCACCGAGATCCTGATGGAGTCGGTCCCGCGCCACATCGACGTCGCGGCCGTGTCGGCGTGCATCGCCCGCTGCCCCGGCGTGCGGGCCGTCCACGACCTCCACGTCTGGACCATCTCCAGCGGTTTGCACGCGCTCTCCGCCCATGTCGTGGTGCACCCGGACGAGATGGGCCCGCGGAACGACGAGATCCTGGACGAGGTGAAGCGCGGACTCCGCGAGCTCGGGATCCACCACACGACGCTGCAGATCGAATCCAGCACGTACGCGCACGTCTACGATCTGGAGCACTGACCCCCGTTCCGCGCGTTTCCGGGGCGCGTGCTATACCGACGGGCGGTGCTCTCGCCCGTCCTCGCCTTCCGGCCCGCGAACGTCGTGAGCCGCCTCCCCGCGCGCTGCGACGCCTGCCCGCTGTCGCTCCGCGACCTCCTCTCCGCGGCGGCGGCGAAGCTCCCCGCGCTCGAGGCGGGAGGCGCGGGCGTCATCCGGGCGGGGCTCGTCGCCGCCAAGGTGCTCCACGCCGCAGTCGGGCTCGTGCTTCCGCGCGGGGCCGAGCCCAGGCCGTGGTTCCAGGGAGTGGTCCGCACCGCCGACGAGATCGCCGCCGGCCTGCCGATCTACCTCGCTGCCGAGATCGGGCTCGAGGACCACGGGGCGATGGCCGTCGAGCGGGCGACGGCCGAGGTCTGGCGGCTCATCGAGGTCGGGCTCACGCACGTCACGCTCGATCCCGGCGAGGGGCCGCCCGAGGAGTGCGGCCGGGTCCTGGCGGACGTGGCTGCGCCGCTGCTCGAGCGTGGCCTCGGGTTCGCCTGCGCGCTCCGCCTCCGGGGCGAGCCCGGTGCGGGGCGGCGCGCCCTCGCCACGCTCGAC
>JAEZXM010000108.1 GCA_023419875.1 Pseudomonadota bacterium
GTCGCCGATGCGCCGGCCCGACCAGCCGAACGGGTTCCGCTCGAGGTAGGTGTGGAAGTACCAGTTCACGAACTGCCAGTCGAAGGCGAGGTTGTCCGAGAAGAAGACCGGCCGGCCGCGGCTCGTCGCGAGGATCCACTTCTCGAACGCCTCCATCACCGGCCCTGGCTCGTCGAAGCGCAGGTGCTCGTCGCGCGAGACACCGGAGATCGCGAGCGCCTCGGGCAGGAAGCGGTCGGAGATGGGCCGGGTGCGGCCGCGGAACGTGCGCGAGAGCCCGGGCTCGACGAGCACCGCGCCGAACGAGATCATCGAGAACTTCCCGGGGATCGGCCCGTCGGCCTCGACGTCCACGACGTAGAAGGACATGCGCGCGGAGATAACCACGCGGGATGGGCGGCGTCGAGCGTCGTTCAGGAGCTCCGGGCGAGGAGCAGGACGCGGTACATCCCGCCGAGCAAGCTCGGCTCGTCGTGCACGATGGCGCAGGGTTGCCCCGCGACCACGTCGCCGAGGCGCCGGTTGACGTCGGTGCCGAGGAGCGTCGTCACCGCGTTCCCCAGCCGGCGGCGGAGGCCGGGCGCGCTCCCGTCGGGCAGGAACTTGTCGAAGACCGCGATACGACCTCCGGGCCGCAGGACCCGGAGGATCTCTCGCAGGCAGGCGGCGGGGTCGGGGACGACGCTCAGGATGAGGTTCGCGACCGCAGCGTCGAACGACGCGTCCTCGAACGGGAGCGCCTGGGCGTCACCGAGGGTGAGCTCGACCTCGCGGCCGGGCACGGGCAGCCGGGCGCGCGCTCGGGCGAGCATCGCCGGGCTGAGGTCGATCCCCGAGGCCCGGACCCCGGGCGGCAGGAGCGGCAGGTCGGCGCCGGTCCCCACGCCGGCGAGGAGGACGCGCTCCCCGGAGCGCGGCACGAGGAGCTCCATCGCGCGCGTGCGCCCGGGCAGGAAGAAGCGCGAGAGGACCGCGTCGTACACGGGGGCCCAGAGCCCGTAGACGGTCAGGTTGCGGCGGTTGGACATCCTCATGAAGGCCGGACTCCTCGAGCGCGAGCGACTGTCGCACGAACGCGCCGCCCGCGGGGAGCCCCTGGGCGCCGCTCCTCGCGGCGGTCCTCGCCGCCGCCGCCTTCTCCGCGATCTACGCGGTGATGGTGGCGAGCGCGGTCGTGGTGCGGAGCGCCGCGCTCTCCGCCGCCGCGGCGGGCTTCTCTCCCTGCTCGGCATCTTCGCGAGCTTCCGCCGGGGCCTCGCACCCCTCTTCTCCGCCGGGGTCCCGCGGAGCGTCTTCTTCGCGCTCACCGCCCCGCTCCCGCAGTTCGCGAACCTGGCGCGGCAGGCGGCGTGGGTGGCGGACGGGAAGCCGCTCGACCCCGCGGCGCCGGCTTCAGCGTGCAGTTCGCGGTCCCGGCGGACCGGCTCGAGCGGTGGTTCGCGGACTGCGAGCGGCCGCGGCCTCGGAGCGGATGTGACCAGCGCGGGAACCTTGTCCGTGTGACAGGTCCTCGGCCGCACCGCGTAGTACATGTGCGTTCCCACTCCGGAGGAGGGGACATGTTCACCATTCGTGGAATCTCCCGATCGGCCGCGCTCCTCGCCGGGGCGCTGCTCTTCGCGGCCTGCCCGAGCGAGCAAGGCGCGCGCGGGCCCGAGGGGCCGCCGGGCCCGACGGGACCCTCTGGGCCGGCCGGAGGCGAGGGCTCGGGAACGGGGCTGCGGTTCGTCGGCCCCTGGAATCTCGAGGTCTTCTACGAGGCCGGCGACGAGGTCGTGTACGAGGGGCAGGTCTACATCGCGCTCCGGGGGCACCGCGGGTACCCGCCCGACCACGAGGACATGGAGGTCCAGAATCCCTGGATGCTCCTGTCCGTCGCGGGCGTCGAGGGTCCGGCTGGGCCCGAGGGCCCGAAGGGTGAGTCGGGCCCGCAAGGTCCGGCCGGTCCCGAGGGACCGCAGGGACCTACCGGCGCCGCCGGTCCGCGGGGAGTGCCTGGCCCGCAGGGGGTCCCGGGACCCGCCGGCCCCGGCGTTGCGCTTCTCCAGACGCCGTTCCACAGGGTGGTCTTCAAGGAAGGGATGTTCGCGCACGTCGTCCCCGTCAGCTTCGTCGCCCCCGCGGACGGGACGGCGGTGGTCCTCTTCACCGGCACCTGCTGCCTCGACACGGCGCCCGTGGGGACCGAGAAGAGCGGCGGCACGGACACTGCGCAGGAGCCGACCACGTGGATCGGGCTCGGCATCGGGTACGACGTGGAGGTCCCGAGCGACCGGACCATGATCGAGATCCCGAACGTCCCGGGTCCGTCGCTGCACTACTGCCTCCCGACGACGGCGTCACGCGCCGTGCCGGTGCCCGCCGGGGCGAATCGCCTCTGGGTGAATGCGAAGGGGAACCGAGGAGGCTACTGCTCCGGCTACGCCACGGTGTTCTTCGCCGAGCAGCAGCTCGACGCGCCCCCGGCCCAGAACGAGTAGGCCCGCGGATCGCGCAGCACCAGGACCGGGTGGGCGCGGGGCGCTCGCCCGGTCCCTTTCGTGGGCCCTCGCGATCGAACGCCCGATCCTCCTCCGCGCCAAATGCATCGCTCACAGCCCTGCCAGAAATGCGTGCCCGATCGGGCCAGCGATCGGCTGGTTGACTACAAGTGAGTCTGCGGGTGCCCGGAACGCAGGTCGAAGGAAACCCCGGGGCAATGCAAACATGGCCCGCAGGGGAGAGGTCGATGCGTGCTCCGGTAGGAGAGTCCCGCAGATCCGGTACTTTACGATTCTTGCAGCTGACCTGTCGGGCTCGGGAGTTCCGGCACGGATATTCCATGGTTGGGCCTGTGGCACGAAAGGTTGTCGGGAATTCTCCGCTCTAGCCCAGGGTAAGGATCGCATCATGCGTTCCAATGGCGCGACCGTGATCCGGATGGACGGTGTGTTCGACGTGCCAGCCGCGCAGCGGCTGGCTCACACGCTCGAGCAGACCGACAAGAACGAGCAGATCCGGATCGATCTCACGCAGGTCCGCGAGTTCCATGACTACGGCGTGACCGTCCTCGCACAGGCGCTCGCTTCACGTGGCGCGCGCATCGACGTGCGGGGGCTTCGGCAGCATCACCTGCGGCTGCTCCGGTATCTCGGGGTGGACGCCGGCGGCCCCGCGTTCGGGACCGAAGCCGAAGTGGTCTAGCCGCAAGGCTTCGTAGTGCGGGCATCACCGGCCCGCGCGCGAGAGCGCGCGGGCTTTTTGTTTGCCCATGTGCGCGCTCACACGCTCCCGCCCGCCCCGGAGGAGGGAGCGGGGCGAGCGGGAGCGGTTTCCTCGGGGAGCGGCGAGAGGGGCGCCGCTCAGCGGCAGCTGGGTGAGACGGTGATCGTCCCCTCGGTGGACTCGACGCCGTCGGAGGCGACGAACGAGGCCGTCTTGGTACCCGGCACGTTGTGGCACGAGAACCACTTCGGGATCGTGAACGGCAGCGAGCAGGAGACGCCCGGTTCACAGTGGATCGTCCCCACGCTCGACGAGGACTCGATCTCCACCGGGTCGCCGTCCGGATCGATCGCCACTCCTGCGGCTGTGATGCTGATCGGTCCGTAGGCGTAAGGCGGCGCGTAGTACGACGGGCTGCAGTTCAGGATGCCCCCCGCTTCTGTGTTGCATGTGATCCGCGGCTCGAACGACTGTGCGCTCACGATCGGCGCCTGGTTGCCGATCCGAAAGGCGACGGACACGGGTTCGAGCTGCGTCCACGGATCGCCGACCGCGATCGTGGCCTCCCGCGATCGGAGGAACGGCAGGAGCGGCCCTCCCGCCGAGCACTGCAACCGGAGTGTTCCGAGGTCGTGCGCGTAGTACGGGCACTCATGGTCGGCCGTCACCTCGAACGTCAGAGGATCACCGTCCGGGTCCACCCAGCGGCCGAGCTTGGGGCTCGAAACGTAGCGATACGATGGTACGTCGAACGAGTGCGCGGCCTGGGCGTCGGGGCCCTCGGCAAGAGCCGGGGGTCGATTGCCGACGGTCACGGCGAAGACCGAGCTGACGGTCCCGGCGTTCACGTCGGACGCATCCACCGTGACCGTCCGCACGACCCCGTCGGCGAGGAGCTCGGCGCTCGTGTGGGCGAGAATGTCGAACCCGATTCCAGCGGGAGAGCCGGTCGTCTCGCCCGGCGGGATTGCCCAGGCGCTGAAGCTCGCACTGCCGTCGCCCGTATGCTGGTGCCTGACGCTCGCGGTGACGGGGTCGCCGTCCGGGTCCGAGACCACCACGGGGAAGCTGTTCCGGCAGATGAAGGAGTGGTTGAGGATCTCGTACTGGTGATCGAATGGCCCCTCGGGCCCTCCCCCGATCACGGGCGGCCGGTTTCCGACGCTCACGCGTGCGACCGCGGAATCGAGCACCCCCGTGCCGTCCAGAACCTCCACGAGGAAGTCCCAGTCGCCGGCGATGGAGACGCCGTCCGTCTCGATCTGCACGGTCGGATCGAGCACGTTCGCGCTGGGCAGGAGGGTGACCGTCCGGCCGGTACCGGGGCCGATCTCCCGGCCCGCTGGCGGCATCACCGTCCAGCGGACGTTCGTGAAGGACGGGCTCGTGGGCGTCGCCGAGAGCTGGATCGCCGAGGCCGGTCGGCACACGAGCGGGTCGCCGCTACACGTGTGCTCGACCGTCTGATCGGGTCCTGTCTCGATGAGCTTCGACCCGGAGCCCGAGGCCACGTCCATCGTCTGGGTGTACGGCTCGCTCTCGGCGTGCATCTCGTCCAGCACCGAGAGCGACACGTCGTAGTGCCCGGCGCAGCCGAACCGGAACGAGACCTGGCGCGCCGTGCTCGAGAGCGTCGGCAAGGGGCAGGCGGCGTCGGCGCTCGTGATCCTCCAGGCGTACGAGAGGATGGAGTCTCCTTCGTCCGGATCGCTCGCGGGCGAGGCGTCCAGCGAGACCACGCTGTTGGCCCGAAGCTCCCCGATCACGGTGAACCGGGCGATGGGCGGCGAGTTCTCGACGCACGCTGACGCCGTGCAGCGGGCGGTCGCCGGGCAGGATTCGTCGTTCACGCAAGCCGCGATCGACGGCGTGGGTGGACCGGAGCACGCGGAGACGAGCCCGGAAGCGAGGACGAGAGCGGCGGCCAGGACCCTTTCGGTATGAGACATATGGTGTTCCCCTCGAACGCCGGAAGCGAAGCCGGTGGCGATGCCGCCGGACATTGCGCGGCCCGTTCCAAGAGCCAGGTGCAGGATTCTCGCGGGGATGCACGGGTGACTGCGCGCCGCGAGGGTCCGCCAAACAGCCGGTGGTGCGTGGGACGGACCTTCTACCGGATCGCGGGCGCGTGGATCCAGCACTTCGCGACAGCACGCCGCTTGCAATTCGCACCAGGACCATGTGTCAATCGCGCCCCATCAGCACGCCGGACAACGGGAGGCGCCCGCAATGAACTTGCCGGGAGCGGTGACGATCGTGCTCGCGCTCGCGGGGGGCGGCGACGACCGGCTCCTCCTGTGCAGGCCGGAGCTGCAGGGCGATCCTGCGAAGGCGCGCGGCGAGGCCGTGGCGCAGGCCGCGGGCAAGCTCAAGGGAAAGTTCCTGGAGTACGGCGCCGAGTGCAAGGATCCGGGCGAGGGCGCCCGGGCCGCCCGCCGCGCCGGGCTCGCCCACGCGGTGGTGAGCACGGCGGAGGGAACCCCCGACGGCGCGCGTTTCCAGCTCGTGCTCGCAGATGTCGGGGTGCCGGCGGAGGGCGAGGACGAGCCCGCGGAGCTGGGACAGGTCCGGGCCCGGCGATCGCTCGAGGTCCGGCCCGAAGCCGACGCGGTCCCGCCGCTCACGGGCGCGCTCAAGGAGCTGCTCAAGACGCTCCCCCCGAAGCCTGGCCCCGACCCGCAGCACGTCGCCGCCTGGACCGTCGCCGGCGTCGGCGCGGCGGCGGTGGTGGCGGGGGTGGTGATGGGGTCGAAGGCCGACGATGCCCGGCGGAAGGCCGATCGCGCCACCGACCCGGCCTCGTACACGAAGCAGCGGAAGCGGTTCAAGGAGCTGAAGGGCCAGAGCAACCTCCTGCTCGGCGCCGGCGGCGCCGCGATCGGCGCGGGGCTCACGTGGCGGTTCGTGTTCTGAGGGAGAGAGAGATGAAGCGGATCGCGCTGGTCATGACGGGGATCGTCGGGCTGCTCGGCTGCGGCGGGGGCGGCGGGAAGCCGGGCTGCAGCGACACGAGGCCGTGCGAGGCGGGGAACTACTGCGCGCACACGCCGGACGGGAACGTGTGCTGGCCGGACGAGGTCGACCCGGTGGTCGGGTCCGTGGAGGCGACCTGCGGTGGGTCGACCACGTGCCGGCGGGACGCGACCCTGCACGTCGAGGTGGACGTCACGGACGACGCGGCGATGGGGACGGTGGAGGTCGAGCTGGGGCTGGATCCCGGCCATCCGCGGGCGGCCGCGCTCGTGTCGGGGAACACGTACGCGGTGGATGTGCCGCTAGCGGAGGTGCCGTTTCCGAAGTTCGAGGACACGCTGTCCGTGACCGTGACCGCGCGCGACGAGGCGGAAAATGCCGTGAGCGACACCGAGTCTGTGACCCTGACGAGGCTGGCGTGGGCGACGGAACTCACGACCGTACCGCTGTGGTCGCCCGCGGTCCTGCCCGACGGCACGATCGTGGTGGCTGCGATGAATGGGAAGCTCCACTTCGTGAGCAAGGAGGGGGTGGAGTCGACGCCGGTCGACGTGACCTCGAGCCTCCTCAACGGGCCCGCAGCCGTGGGGAGCAACGCGATCTGGGTGGGGAGCGAGGATGGGAGGCTGTATCCCGTGAGTACAACCGGGAATGTCGGAACTTCATGTAACACCGGGGTAGCGCTGCTGGGTGCTCCTGCGATCAGCGGGAGCTGGGTGGTGTCCGCGACCAAGGGCTCCTTCGTTGCCGTTGCTGATGCCTCCGGACGTTGCACTCCCACTTCGGTCCCAGCGCCTGCACAGCCAGTTGTGAGCAGGGTAGGGCGCGTGTTCATTCCATCGAACGGAAGGCTGAGGAGCTATTCGATCGCGCCCGTCAACGGTGCGCTCGTTGAGGAGTGGACCGACACGCCACCTGCGCCAACCGTGCAGAACGTCTTTGTTCCGCCCTCGATCGATGCCGATAGTGCGATCTGGACGACAAGCAACCCTGGCCTCGTGTACCGCACGACGTCTTCAGGTTCGGCCCAGCAAGTTCCGGCCGATCCCGCCATCTCGGACTCGAGTTCCGGGAGCATCGTCCTTGGCGACGGCAGCGCAGTTCTCGGCGAGTTCTCCACCTCGGCGCTTCGCCGGCTATTCTTGGGCGGCACCCCACCGTGGACGATGAGCGAAAGCTTGGAGGGCCACCCAGGAATCCCGCTCGCAATCACAGGGGATGTGCCGGGACTCCTGGTCGGTACTGACAACGGATGGGTGGCGTTCGTTGGGCAGTCCGACGGAGAAGTCGCCTGGGAGGAACGACTGACGACGGCTGGTCTCCAACCCCCCAACATCTGGACCGAGTCCGGCGCGAGCACGAGCACCGCCTACCTCGCCGGCGCCGACGGCTACCTCTACGCCGTCATCGTGGACGGCCAGCTCGACACGGACGCGCCGTGGCCGAAGGCCTACCACGACCCGCAGAACACCTCGAACGCGGGAATCTCGCCGTGACCCGCGCCGGCCTCGCCGCCCTCGCCGCGCTCGCGCTCTCGCTGCCCTGGCCTGCGCTCTCCGCCGAGAAGTTCGCGGTCCTCGCCGTCGGCGACCTGTCCGCGGGGCCGGACGGCGACCTCACCGAGCTCACGCACCAGCTCCGGGCCGCCTGCCGCGACCGCGTCCCGAACGTCCTGGACTCCGCCGCGATGCGGGCCCGGCTGGTGGGGCATACCTCGGGCGCCAGCGAGTCGGAGCTCGATCGCGCGTACGGCGGCGCGCTCGCCGTCTACCAGAACGGCGAGTTCGACAGCGCGCTGCGCACGCTCCGGGCGATCGTGGAGGACCTCGAGTCCCTGCCGGAGACGGACGAGTCGTACTTTCAGTGGAAGCGGGCGTTGCTCCAGCTCGGGGTCGCGGCCAACGCCTCCAAGGACACGCGGGAGCTCGAGGCGGCGCTCGCCAAGGTGGCGCGCGTCGAGCCGAACCTCCTGCCCGACCCGGATCAGTTCTCGCCCGGCTTCCGGAAGCGGTTCGAGGAGGTCAAGGCCAAGGTCCGGAACCTCGCCCGGCGCAAGCTCACCGTCTCCGCCGAGGGACGCCAGGGCATGGTGTTCGTGAACGGGAAGCCGATGGGGATCTCGCCGCTCGCCATCCTTCTCCCGAGCGGCGTCTACCGGGTGGGCGGGGCGGCGGGCACCCTCCGCGTGCCGAGCTTCCGGGTGGACCTCGAGCAGGAGGACCGGTCGGTGGTCCTCGATTTCGCCCTCGCCGACTCCCTCCGGCTGAACGCGGGCCCCGGCCTGGCGGTGTCCGCCACCGGTCGCGCCAACGCGGTCGTCCGCGCAGGCGCGTGGCTCGGCGTGGACAAGCTCATCGTCGTGACGAGGAGCGAGGAGGGGCAGGCGCATTTCCTCGTGGGCGCGATCTACGACGTCCTCCGCGGCTCGCTGCTCCGCGAGGGCAGCGTGCGGATGGTGGCCGGCGGCGTACCGTCCGTGAACCTCTCGGCGCTGGCGGCGTTCCTGCTCACCGGGCAGTCCTCACGCGAGGTGAAGGAGCTCTCCCGTGATCCGCCCAGGAAGAGCGCTCCGCCCGTGGTCGCCGCGGCGCCGCCGCCCCCCGACGTGACATCGCGCGCCGCGCCCTCGCAGCCACGGCCTCAGGCGGCGCTCCCGCCTCCCGCGCCCGTCCGGCCGAAGGCGCCCGAGCCGCCCGCCACGGTCCCGCCTGCGGAAGGCCTCGCGAAGGTGAACGTCGAGGTCCGGCCGGGGTCGGCCCCCGCCGACCAGGCGAAGCTCACCGATCCGACGGCACCCGAGGGCCCACCCCGTCGGCGCGGCGCCTGGAAGAAACCCGCCTCGATCGGCGCCGGGGTGCTCGCGCTCGGGCTCGGCGGGCTCGCCCTCCACCAGAGCCTCGAGTCCTCCCGGTCCTACTCCGAGGCCGAAGATCAGCTTGCACCCGGCGGGACGTTCAAGAGCGTCGAGGCGCAACGGCGGTTCTACGATCTCATCTCCAAGGGCGACCGCGCTCGGAAGACCGCCGCCATCTCCGCCGGCGGCGCCGCCGCCCTGGCGGTGACCGCGGTCGTGCTCGGGTGGAAGGCCTGGCGCGGACAGCCCGCGGACGGGGCGCTCGTCGAGCTGAAGTTCTGAAGTCCTCGGCCCGTTAAGAACCCGACTCCCCGGCGCCCCGCCGGGCGTGGAGACCGCATGGCCTACCGCAAGTCGTTCACGATCCGCTGGTCCGAGTGCGACCTCAACGGGCACGTCCGGAACACCGCGTACTCCGAGTTCGCCATCGAGACCCGGCTCGGCTACCTCGCGGAGCAGGGCTTCACCTACGCGTGGATGGTCGAGCACGGGATCGGCCCGGTAATCCAGCGCGAGGAGATCGACTACCTCCAGGAGCTGCACCTCGGCGACGCCATCGAGGTGGACTTCAAGGCCCTCGGCGCCTCACCCGAGGGCGGCCGCTTCAAGCTCGCCCACGAGTTCTGGGGGCCGGGCGGAAAGCCCATCGCCCGGATCGTCCTCCAGGGCGGATGGCTCGACCTCCGGCGCCGCAGGCTCACCGCCCCGCCGCCCGAGCTCCTGCGCGTCATGACCGCGATCGAGCGCGGCGAGCCGTACGAGGAGCTCCGGCCCATCAAGCGCTCGGACGGTTGAGGCCTCTCCGGGCCCGCGCGGCCTTTCCCGGGTTCCCAGATTCAAGGCCGACGGGGCACGGGAGGTCGCGATGAATTACGAAGGCCGTACGACCGAGGCGGTGGAGAGGAGGACGGCGAAGGTGCCGTCGCTCGTGTACATGGGGCTGGCGCTGGCAGCGATGGGCGCGTCCGCGGCGCTCCTCTTCTCGGGGCGCAAGCAGCTCGCGAACTTCGTCGGGCAGTGGGCGCCGTCGATCCTGATCATGGGCCTCTACAACAAGATCGCGAAGGAGCTGGCGATCCCGCAGCGCGAGGCGATGGCGCGGTTCACCCCGAGCCTCGGGTCGGGAATGGACGTCGGGGCTCCGGCGGGCGGGGGCATCTGAAGACGCCCATCGATCGTTGACGGCCCGGACCTGCTCGCACGGGCGGCGGCACCAGCCCGCGGCACGGACGCGATGGCCTGGTACGTCACTGGCAGTGGAGTCCGCTGAGGCCAGAGCGGGCGCGGTGATCGCCCGGATCTGTCAGACCGGCGTGCGATCTTCCGATCGTGAGCGCCGCCCTTCCCACGGTCCTGCTGGCCCGCGAGCCGACCGACGAGTACGGCGCGAGCCTCACGCCGCCGCCGATGGAGCTCCGGCCGTTGACGCGGGCGGAGCTCTGGGAGCGGTTTCGCGGCGGCGAGCGGGAGGCCGACGAGTGCGAGCGGTGGCTCGCGCAGGCGTCCCGCGCACGCGCGGCGCTCGACCTCGCGATCGCCGACGGGCTCGCTGCGTTGAAGCTCGGCGACCGGCTCCCCCAGCTCGGCTTCCGGCTCGGCGACTACGCGCGGGAGGTCCTGGACATCGAGGCGAGCACTGCGCTCGGCCTCGCCCGGCTCTCGCGCGAGCTCCGGGCGCGGCCGCTCCTCCGCGAGGCGGTGCGCGCGGGGCGGGTCGCCTTCCGGGCGGCGCAGGTGGTCCTCCCGGTGGCGAAGGGTGAGGCAGAGGCGCAGTGGGTCGAGCTCGCGGCGACCGAGACCGTCCGCGCGCTGGAGAAGCGCGTCCGGGCGGCGGGCGTCAGGGCCGAAGGCCAAGGCGACGACAAGTGGGGGCGCATCGGGATCGCCTGCACGCCGGAGGAGCGCGAGATCGTGGACGCGGCCCTGGAGGTCGCCGGCCAGCAGCTCCCCGGCGCGCGGCGGTTCGAGCGGCTCGAGGCGATCGCGCAGGAGTACCTCGCCGAGTTCCCGGAACCGGTGGTCGAGGTGCACGAGACCACCGCCGCGCTTGCCGAGTCGTCGCGCCTCAACGAGATCTTCCGGCGCCCGTTTGCCGCCGAGCGCCAGGAGCGGCGGGCGGAGCTCGAGGCGGAGACCGGCCGATGGGCGATGCTCCTGCGGTGCCCGGCGTGTCCGCGCCCGAGGTGGAGTTCCCGGCTCACGCGACCGCCGCCGAGATCGATGCCCGCATCCGGGGACTCGCGCGGCTGCAGCGGCGCTGGGACGACATCGTCGGCTACTGCGCCCAGGCCGTCCGGGCGAGCGGCATCTACCAGATCCTCGGGTTCGCCAGCTTTCGACAGTACTGCGAGGAGAGGCTCGGGCTGCCCGCGCGCACGGTCGAGCAGCGGGCGGCGCTCGAGAAGCAGATGTGGAAGAGCCCGGCGCTGCGCGAGGGGCGGAACGCGGGGCTCTCCTACGAGAAGCTGCGGGCCCTCTCCCGGCTGCCCGAGGAAGCTATCGCCGCCGCCGTCGAGCGGGCGCGGGCGGTCACCTGCATCGCGCTCCGGCGGGAGCTCGAGGCGGACGAGGAAAGGCAGATGCGCGTAAGGGGGAAACTGTCGGTCGTCGCACCGGAGCGGGTCGCGAGCGTGCTCGGCGCCGCCATCCGCTCCGTCCGGGGCCGCGTGGGCTGGCACGTCGGCGCCGGAACGTGCCTCGCGATCATCTGCGCGCACTTCCCGGCGGTGTGGGGCATGCCCGCGAGGCCGAAGACCGTCTCGCAGCGGGTGCGGGAGCGCGACGGGGGGATGTGCACGGTGCCCGGGTGCAGCCGGCCGGCCACCGACTCGCACCACGTCGAGTACCGCTCGCGCGGTGGCGACGTGCTCGACCCGGCAAATCAGACGGCCGTGTGCGAGTTTCATCACCACGCGTGCATCCACGCCGAGTACCTGCACGCGGAGGGGAGCGCGCCGGAGGGGCTGACGTGGATGCTGGGGGGTGAGGCGTTCACGGGCGGAGTCGGGTGAATGGGGTGGCCCGGGCCTCGAACCCGGTCACCGTCTCAACGGCGCCTTCTGTCACGACTCGTCTCTCCGCGGACAACGGCGAGCGTTCGCTTCTCCACTCCGTCCCGTGGTTGCCCGGCCCGCCGTGCGCCGGGGGCACGCGGAACCCACCGCCGTGGACGGGCGCGGTATCCTCCCGGGCGGTCCGCACCGGCGGACCCGGGGAGGCAATCGCGTGGACGTGAAGCGGACCTTTGACGGCGTGGCGGCGTCGTACGACGCCCTCCGCCGGCAGATCATCCCCTGCTTCGACGGCTTCTACGGAGCGGCCGTGGACCTCGCCGCCACGGCGCCCGGCGGGGCGCCGCGGATCCTCGACGTGGGCGCCGGCACGGGGCTCCTCGCCGACCGGATCCTGCGCCGGCTGCCCGGCGCGCGGCTCACGCTCCTCGACTTCTCCGAGCCGATGCTGGCGCAGGCGCGGGCCCGATTCGCCGGCTCGGGCGCGAGGGTGGACATCCGACTCGGCGATCACGCCACCGCCGACCTGGGCGGCCCCTGGGACGCGATCGTCTCCGCGCTCTCCATCCACCACCTCCCCGATCCCGAGAAGCGCCGCCTCTACGCGCGGGCATCCGCGGCGCTCGCGCCGGGCGGCATCTTCGTCAACGCGGACATGGTCACCGCCGAGGATCCCGCGGTGCAGGCGCGCGACCGCGCCGCCTGGATCGAGGCCATCCGCGCGAGCGGCCTCGGCGAGGCGGAGCTCACGGCGGCGATGGAGCGCACGAAGGTGGACATCCTCGCGCCGCTCGCCGCCCAGCTCGACTGGCTCCGCGCCGCGGGGTTCGCCGAGGTGGACTGCACGTACAAGTGGCGGCTCTTCGCCGTGTTCTCGGGCCGGCGGCCCGGGTGAGGGGAGGAACATCGATGGCCGATCGCATCCCGCATCGCGTCCGCGTCTTCCTGCGGGAGGAGCTGCCCCGCTGGCGCGCGGAGGGGATCCTGGACGAGGCCGGCGCGGAGACGCTCCGCCGGCGCTATCTCGCCGAGCCCGAGTCCACCGGGGTCGCCCTCGCGGCGCTCCACGTCCTCGCCGCCTGTCTCATCGGCGCGGGGATCATCTCGCTCGTCGCCTCGAACTGGAACGAGCTCGCGCGCGGGCTGCGCCTCGCCATCCTGGGGGTGGCGCTCGTGGCCGCGCACGGCGTCGGGTTCTGGATGTGGCAGATCCGGGGCCGGCACGCGCGGCTCGGCCACGCCGTCTCGCTCCTCGGCACCGTGATCTTCGGCGCGAGCATCGGGCTCGTCGCCCAGCTCTTCCACGTGAGCGGGCCCTGGTACGGCATGTTCGGCGCCTGGGCGCTGGGCGCGCTCACAGCCGGGCTGGTCCTTCCGAGCCTGCCCGCGCTGGGGCTTGCGACGATCCTCGGGCTGTTCGTCTGGGGCCCGGGGTTCGTCGTGGATCACGCCAGCATCGCCGACGCGGTGGCCTGGCTCGCCGGCGGCGGAGCGGTGGCGCTCGCCTTCCGCGCCCGCTCCCGTGCGCTGTTCGTCCTGGCGACGACGGGGCTCGGGGTCGTGCTCGGCACCGCCGCGGTCGCGCTCACGGTGGTGGAGCTCGGTGAGATGGCGCACCTGTTCGCCGCGCTCCTCGGGATCACCGCTTCCACCTGTGCGTTCGCGGGCGTGCGCTTCCGCGGCGAGCCGCACCGGTTCTCGGTCGCCGCCGGCGTGCTCGGGCGGATCGCGTTGTACGTCCTCGCGTACTGGCTCTCGTTCGCGGAGGGCGCGCGGTCGGTGCTCAGGGAACTGGGCTGGGGCCGGGGCTGGGTGACCTGCGGGCTCGCGCCGCTGCTCCTCGCGCTCGCGCTGGCCGCGTTCGCGCGAACCGCGACCGCGTGGATCGCCGCCGGCTTCGTGGTGTTGTACGCGGTGCTCGTGCAGGCGGGCGTCGAGGCGGCCTGGCTCGTCCTCGCGGCGCACGCGGCGATCCTGGGTCTCGCCGGAGTCCGCATCGCGGAGGGCCTCCGGTCGCACCGGCGCGCACCTTTCTGGGAGGGGCTCGCCGTGGCGGCCGTGGTGGCCTGCTCCCGCTTCCTCGAGATCGACACGAAGCTCTGGCTCAAGGGGCTGCTGTTCATCGCCTGCGGGATCGCGGTGACGGTCGCCGCGCTCGTCTTCGAGCGGCGGCTCTCGGCGCCCGCTCGCCCTTCGTCCTTCGACTCCGGCCCCGCTTCGCGGGGCCTACGCTCAGGAGGCTCAGGGCGAGCGGAAACGAAGGGCACGGAGGTGGGTCATGCGTAGCTGGATCCGGCTCGCGGTGGTGCTGGTCGTCCAGCTCGCCATCCTCGTCGTTGTGCCCGTGGGGCAGGTGCGCGCCCGGAACCGGGGGACGCCCATCACGCTGCGTACCGCCCCCGTCGATCCGTTCGACGTCCTCGCCGGCCGGTACGTGACCCTCGCCTACGAGGTCGAGAGCGTCTCGGCGCAGCACCGGAGCTCGACCTTCCGGGACCGCCAGCTCGTCTGGCTGACGGTGGCAGAGGGCGATCCCGTATGGACGTTCGTGAGCGTGACCGCGGAGCGCCCTGCGCCGGTGCCGGGCCAGGTCTCGATCCGCGCTCGCTGGGATCGGTGGAGGGCACGGCTCGAGGACGCGAGCCGGTTCTACGTCACCGAGGAGGTCGGGAGGGCGGTGGACGCGCGGCCGCGCGGCCAGGCCGACCTGATCGACCTTCGCGTCGCCGAGGACGGCACGCCGGCGGTGATGCGGCTGCGCGGGCCGGGCGTCGACCTGCGGGCGGAGTGACGGCTACTCCGGCAGCGGCAGCTCGACCATCCATCCGTCGTGCGCGACGTCCACGGGACCGGGGAAGACCTCCCGGGCCTGGGCGACGAGCGGCTGCCACTCGCGGTCGTAGCGCGAGGAGAGGTGCGTGAGCACGAGCCGGCCGACGCCGGCCTCCCGCGCCACGGCCGCGGCTTCACGGGCGGTGGAGTGTTTCGTCTCCACCGCGCGGTCGCTCTCGGTGTCGCCGAAGGTGCAGTCGTGGACGAGGAGGTCGGCGGCCTTCGCGGCCTCGACCGTCGCCTGCGCGGGCCGCGTATCGCCGGTCACCACCACCGAGCGGCCGCGGCGCGGCGGCTCGAGGACCTCCTCCGGGTGGACGGTGCGGCCGCCCGGGAGCGTCACGGCCTGACCGCGCTGGAGGGCGCCGAAGAGCGGCCCCGGGGGTACGCCGAGCGCGGTGGCGCGCTCGGGGTGGAAACGGCCCGGTCGCGTGTCCTCGCGCAGCGCCCAGCCGAGCGACGGGCCGCGGTGGTCGGTCGCGAACGGGACCCAGGCGCAGCCCTGCCGCCGCACCGCCTCGCCCGGCTGCACCTCGTGGATGCGCACCTCGAAGTGGAACCGCTCGGCGCCGGTGAAGAGCATCGTCTTGAGGAGCGAGCGGGCGGGGCGCGGCCCGTAGACGTCGAGCGGCTCGGTCCGGTTCTGCATCGAGAGCGTGCGGAGGAAGCCGATCGCGCCGAGGTAGTGGTCGGCGTGGAAGTGCGTGAAGAAGATCGCCGAGACGTCGAAGCCCGCCCCGTAGTGGATGAGCTGGCGCTGGGTGCCCTCCCCGCAGTCCACGAGCCACATCTCTCCCTCCCGGCGCACGGAGAGGCCGGTGAGGTTCCGCCGGAGGGTCGGCTGAGCGGCGGCGGTCCCGAGGAAGGTGAGGCGGAGCATTCGGCGGCTTCCGTCTACCTCAGGACGACGCGGACGTGTAGTGCCCGATCGAGCGGAGCCACACGAACCGGGCGGCGAGGGCGAACAGCGCCGCGCCGCCTGCGGTGGCGGCCACCTCCAGCGGGCCGATCCGCCCGAGCAGCGCCGCGGCCGGGATGGTGGTGAGCACGGCGAGCGGGATGACGAACGTGAAGAGCGCCCGGAGCGCCACCGGGAACACGTCGGCGGGCCAGCGCGCGGCGTCGTAGAGCGAGAGGAACAGGAAGGAGAGGTTGTCCACCTTCACCACGAAGAACGCGGCCGAGACCACCAGGATCCAGAGCGAGTAGAGGATCACCGTCGCGCTCGCGAGCACCAGCGCGGCGAGCGCGATCGCGGAGAGGCTCGGCGCGCGGCCCATGAGGCGGAAGGCGATCCCCATGACCCCCCCGCCGGCCAGGATGTCCACGATCCGCCACGGCTCGAACTTGGTGGTCGAGACCAGGAACTGCGCGTCGGCGGGCTTGAGCAGGACGAAGTCGAGCGTCCCCTTGCGGATGTGCTCCACCACCGCGACGAGGGACGGGTTCACCGCCCCCTCGAGGATCCCCTTCACCAGGCCGAACCAGCCGATCACGACGAGCGACTCCGGGTAGGTCCAGCCGGCCACCTCGTCCCGGCCGCGGAAGAGCACGAGCAGGGGCACGATCCCGAGCAGGGTCCAGAAGATCGAGATGGCCCCGGAGACCAGGAACTCGAAGCGGTACTGCGCGGCCACCGCGAACGAGGCGCGGAGCTGGATCCCGAGGAGGCGGAGGTAGCGGAGCACGCGTCACCCACCGAAGGCCGCGTAGCGGCGGATCCCCGAACGCCATGCACCCCGCGCCGCGAGCGCGAGCCCGAAGACGAACAGCCACTGGATGCCGAGCTCGAGGAGCGCCTGCGGGCGCGGCGTCATGCCGACCATCATCTCGACCGGAAAGGCGAGGATGTAACGGAAGGGCAGGAACCGCGCGGCGTCCGAGAACCAGCCCGGGAAGAGCTCGAGGGGGAGGATGTACCCGGAGAGGATCGTGAACAGCCCGAACCAGACCTGCGCCACCGACACCGCCGAGTCCACGAAGAACGCCAGCGCGGCGATGCACGAAAGGGCGAGGAAGGTGATGAGCCAGGATCCCAGGACGGCGACGGGGAAGACGGTCCAGAGCAGCGGGTCGCGCGTGAGGTGGTCGCCGGCGACGAAGAAGAGGACGAGCGCGATCGGCAGGGCGATGCCGAGGCGGAGCGGCATGGCGGCGACGTTCTCGGACGCGTAGTGGACGAGCGGGTGGATGGGACGGAGCAGCCGGAAGGCGAGCGTGCCCTGCCGGATCTCCATGTTCGCCTCCCACACCACCCACGCGCCGGTGAGGAGGCGCACGATCAGCGTGACGAGGTAGTACGCGACGAACGCGCGCTGCCCGAAACGGCCCACGGGGCCCTCGCGGGCCACCGCGGTGGTGATGGCCATCATCACCAGCGCCAGGTTGGTCGAGAGGAACCAGACGATGAGCTCCGCGCGATAGGCGAGCGCGTCGGCGAAGCCCACGCGGAGGAGCGTGGGGATCGCGCGGAGCGTGCGGGTCATGCCGCCACCTCGGCGTCGAGCCAGGAGGCGAACGCGTCGAAGGCGTGCGGGCGGCCGAGGAACCGCTCCACCAGCTCCGCCGCGGGGCGGGAGCCGCCCGGCGCGAGGACGGCGTCGCGGTAGCGCCGGGCGACGGCGCCGTCCAGGAGTCCGGCCCGGCGGAACGGGACGAAGAGGTCCTTCGCGATGACGAGCGACCACATGTACGTGTAGTAAATGGCGGAGTAGCCGTCGAGGTGGCCGAACGACTCCTGGAAGTACGTCCCCGGGACGTGGCGGAACGGCGTGTAGCGCTCCTGCAGCTCGGCCACCACCGCGGTGGTGTCGAGGCCGCGCGGGTCGCGCCGGTGCAGCTC
Organism: Pseudomonadota bacterium; assembly: GCA_023419875.1. Taxonomy (GTDB): domain Bacteria; phylum Myxococcota; class Myxococcia; order Myxococcales; family Anaeromyxobacteraceae; genus Anaeromyxobacter. Next base: position 17,717 of record JAEZXM010000108.1, read on the forward strand.
CAGGCTCGTCGCCGCGTAGAACATCTGCTGGCGGACCATGAGCCCCTTGCCGTACTCGTCGGCGGCCTTCATGCGCCGGACGAGGTCGGCGGGGATCGGCTCCCCCGTCTCGACGTGGCGCGCGAAGCGGCCGAGCACCTCGGGATCCCAGACCCACTCCTCCAGCATCTGCGAGGGCGCCTCGACGAAGTCCCACTCGGTGGCGACACCCGAGTGCGCCGCCCAGCGCGTGTGGCCGCCGAGGACGTGGTGCAGGAGGTGGCCGAACTCGTGGAAGAACGTCCGGACGTCGGAGTGCTCGAGCAGCGCCGGCAGGCCGGGCGCCGGCCGCGGGAAGTTGCAGACGAGCACGCCCTCCGGGAGCCGCCTTCCCGCCTGCCCGGAGACGAGCGTGAACTGGGCGTAGTGCTTGTACTTGCCCTCGCGCGGGTGCATGTCGAGGTGGACGCGCCCCAGGCGCCGCTCCCCCTCGACCACGTCGAAGACCTCCACGTCCGGATGCCAGGTCTCGGCGTCCTGCACCCTGCGGTACTCGATGCCGAACAGGCGCCCGGTCACGTCGAGGACGCCGTCCCGCACGCGGCCGTACTCGAGGTACGGGCGGACCGAGAGCGAGTCGAAGCCGTACTGCTCGGCCTTGATGCGCTCCTGGAGGTAGGCGGAGTCCCACGGCTCGACCCGGTCCGCGCCGGGCTCGTCGGCGCGCTTCCGGGCGAGGAGCTGCTCGTGATCGCGGCGCATGCGGGCGAGGGCGGCGTCGGCGATCCTCTCCACGAACTCCGCCGCGGCGCGCTCGCTGCCGATCATCTTGTCCTCGGTGACGTACGCGGCCCAGCTCGGATAGCCGAGCACGCGCGCGAGCTCGGCGCGGCGCTCGAGGAGTCGCGAGAGGACCTCGAGGTTGGCGGGATGGCCGCGGAGGCGGTAGAGGCGCCAGATCTCCGACCGGGCGCGTCCGCTCCGGGCGTAGGTCATGAACGGGACGTAGTCGGTGTTGTCCGTGGTGATCGTGACCTTGCCGTCCGGACCGGGCGGGTGGGCGCGCCGCCAGTCCTCGGGGAGGCCGTCGAGGTCCTCCGGCGCGAGCGACAGACGGCGGACGTCGTCCTTGATGTTCCTGCCGAACTCCTGGCCGATCCGGACCAGCTCGTCGCGGAGCTCCTTCACGCGCCGGCGCGTGGCCTCGTCGCGATCCACGCCGGCGCGGCGGAAGTCGCGAAGGCTCTTCTCGACGAGGTAGCGGGTGACGGCGTCCTCGCGCGTGACGTCCACGCCGAGGAGCGCCTCGTAGAGCCCCCGGTCGAGCGAGAGCTCCGTCGAGAGCGCGTCCACCTCCTGCTCGGCCTGCTCGGCAGCGTCCCGGTGCTTCGCGTCGGGGTGGACGTTCCGGGCGAGGCTCGCGCGCGCCGAGGCCCCGCCGAGGGCTGCGAAGGCGTCGTCGAAGGCCTCGAGCGTCGCGAGCCCGCCCGCGGGGCCGAGCGTCCCCGCGCGGGCCACCCGGGCGCGCGCGCGGGCCAAGT
>JAEZXM010000146.1 GCA_023419875.1 Pseudomonadota bacterium
CCACGAAGCCGAGCAGCTTGCGGAGCCGCTCCACCTCGACGCGCTCCTGCAGCAGCTGCTGCCGCTCGACCCGGAGCAGGTCCAGCTCGCGCGCGATCTCGACGGAGCGCTCGTGCGAGCCGCGCAGCGCGACGTAGCCGTCCCATCCGCGGAGCACGCCGGTGACGGCCCAGGCGATGGCCTTCTCCACCGGCGCCGTCACCCAGACCACCGCGCGATCCACGGCGGAGCGCTCGGCCGGCTTCTTCGATCGCGCAAAGAAGACGCCGAGCGGAACGAGCAACAGCAGCGCCACGAGGATCAGCTCGCGGTACCGCTTGAGCAGTTGAAGCACGAGTTCTCCGGAGGAGGCGCCTGGGCCAAAATCCCTTGCATTTTAGCGTGCGTTGACTAGGGTGTTCAACCTCGCGGCGCCGCCTCCTGCCGGAGGGCGCCCCCTACAACAACCCGGAGCCCCGGTTCCATGCTCGACGTCCTGCGCGCCCGCAAGGGCGGCATCCTCTCGTGGATCTTCCTCGGAGCGATCATCGCCGTCTTCATCCTCTACTTCGGCCCCGGAGCCAAGTTCGAGCCGGGCGGGGCCGGGTGCGGCGGAGCGCCCTCCACATCCGCGGCGGTCGTGGACGGAAAACCCGTTCCGGCCATCCTGCTCCGGATCGCGCTCTCGAATTCGGAGGAACGCCTCCGTGAGCGGCTCGGGGAGCGTTATGCCGAGCAGCTCCCGCTCGTGGCCGAGAGCTTCCTGAACGAGCTCGTGGAGGAGGCGGTGGTCGCGCGAGAGGCGGAGCGGCGCGGGATCCGGATCTCCCTCGACGAGCTCAAGAAGGAGCAGTGGAACCAGCCCCAGTTCCAGGAGGACGGGAAGTTCTCGCTCGAGTGGTACAGGGACATCGTCACCCGCCGATACGGGTCGGAGGCGACTTACCTCGATCTGGAGCGCCAGCGGCTCGCGACGGAGCGGCTGCAGGCGGCGTTCGCCGCCGGCGTCCACGTCCCCGAGTCCGAGGTCAAGGACACCTGGAAGCGCGACTCGGATCGGGTCGACCTCGTGTACGTGGTCTTCCCGACCGCCGACGCCCGCGCGGAGGTGAAGCTGACGGACGCGGAGGTGCAGGCGTTCGCGGCCAAGCAACCGGCGCGCATCCAGAAGTTCTACGACGAGAACGCCGCGCGGTACGACCAGCCGAAGAAGGTCCGCGCCCGCCACGTCCTCGCGCGGGTGGACGGCGCAGACGGCACCGCCGCGCGGCAGAAGATCGACGAAGCGATCGCGCGGCTCCAGAAGGGAGAGGACTTCGCGAAGATCGCGTCCGAGCTGTCGGACGACGAGACCACCAAGGCGACCGGTGGCGACCTGGGCGTGATCGCCGCCGGACAGGTGGACGACGCCTTCGCGAAGGCGGCGCTGGAGCTCGAGGCAGGGCAGCTCTCCGGCCCGGTCCAGACGCCGAGCGGATGGCACGTCATCCGGGTGGACGAGGTCTTCCCCGGGAAGAAGATCCCTCTCGCCGACGTCCGCGCCGACATCGCCCGCGAGCTGCTCACCGCGGACCGCGCCGCCGCCGTCGTGAACGCCAAGGCCGAGGCGGCCCTGGCGGCGGCCCGGTCGGGAAAGTCGCTCACCGCGCTGTTCCCCCAGCCCAGGCCGGCGATCGAGAAGACCGAGAAGACGCCCGCCGTGCCCGAGGTGAAGGCGGCGCTGACGCTCGGCGGCAAGCCGGTGGTGGCGGTCGAGACGAGGCCCTTCCCCGCCTCCCTCGAGGAGGTCTACGGAATGCCGGGCTCCGGCAAGCTGCTCCAGGACGCGGGCGCTGCCCAGAGCGGCACCGTGCTCCCCCGCGTCTACGAGACGGCGAACGGACCCGCCGTGGCGGTGGTCCGCACGCGCACGCGCCCGGACGAGAACCTCTACCCGGTCCAGCGGCGCGCCGTGGAGCTGGGGCTCCAGAGCGAGAAGGGGCGGCAGCTCGAGTACGCCTGGCGCGCCGAGCTGCGCAAGCGGGCCGACATCGAGCTGAACCGGAGGCTCATCGAGGAGTTCGGAGGGCGCGCCCCGGCTCAGCCGCAGTGACCGGAGGGTCGATGGATCGGCCCCGGCTGATCCTTGCCTCGCAGAGCCCCCGCCGCCGGGATCTCCTCGCCCGGCTCGGGATCCCGCTCGAGATACGGCCGGCGGCGATCGACGAGGCCGTTCACCCGGGCGAGTCACCACGCGCGTACGTCGCGCGGGTCGCCCGGGAGAAGGCGCGGGCCGTCCCGGGCGCGGTGGTGCTCGCCGCCGACACCACCGTGGTGCTGGACGGCGAGATGCTCGGCAAGCCGGAGGACGCGGCGGACGCCGCCCGGATGCTGCGCGCGCTCTCCGGGGCGCGCCACGAGGTCCTCACCGCGGTCTGCGTCCGGAGCGACGGCCCGGACGGTGTTCGCGAGCACGAGCGGGTGGTGGCGACCGAGGTGCGGTTCCGGCAGCTGGGGGAGCGCGAGATCGCCTGGTATGTCGGCACCGGCGAGCCGTTCGACAAGGCGGGCGGCTACGCCGTCCAGGGCGCGGGTGGCGCGCTGGTCGAGTCCATCGCCGGGAGCCCATCGGGCGCGATAGGGCTGCCCCTGACCGAGACCCTGGACCTGCTCGCCGAGGCCGGCTTCGTCCTGCCCTGGAGCCCTCCGTGAGCATTGGCGAGCGGCTGGAGGCGATCCGTGCCGCGCTCCCCGCGGGCGTGGCGCTCGTGGCCGTCTCGAAGGGGCAGCCGCCCGAGGCCATCCGCGAGGCGTACGCGGCGGGTCAGCGCGACTTCGGTGAGAACTACGCGCAGGAGTGGCGGGCCAAGTCGGAGGCTCTCGGCGATCTCGTGGGCCTCCGGTGGCACTTCATCGGGGGACTCCAGACCAACAAGGTGAAGTACCTCGCCGGAAGGGTCCACGCCGTGCACACCGTCGACCGCCCGGAGCTGGCGCGCGAGCTGTCGAAGCGGCACGAGGCCCGCGGCGCCCGGGTGCGGGTGTTCCTCGAAGTGAATGTCGGCGGCGAGGAGAGCAAGGAGGGCTGCGCGCCGGCCGAGGTCCCGGCGCTCGCCGCCGCCGTCCGGACGCTGCCGGCGCTCGACCTCGTGGGGCTCACGTGCATCCCGCCCGCCGAGGAGGACCCGCGCCCCCACTTCCGGCTCCTCAAGCGGCTCGCCGCCGAGCTCGGCCTGCCCGAGCTCTCGATGGGCATGAGCGGGGACTGGCAGGCCGCCGTGGAGGAGGGCTCGACGCTCGTGCGGATCGGCACGGCCATCTTCGGTCCGCGGCCGGCGAGGGGCGCGCCCGCGCCCTGAGTCACACCACCTTGAGCCGGAGCCTGCCCGAGTCGCTCACCTCGGCCCGGAACTCCTGGCCGCAGTAATAGCAGCGGACCTCGTCCCCGTTCCCGAACCCGTCGTCGTACGGGTTGTTGGCGGCGCACTCGGGGCAGTCGAAGTCCTTGAAGCGCCGGGCCGTCCCTGCGTCCTGGGGGCTTCCCTTCTCCTCGTCGTCGTAAACGGGGTCGTAGGGCATCGCCCGGAGCGTAGCAGAAAGGCGCCTGCACACCTCGTCCGGGCCCGGCCACGAACACCCGCGTTGCCCGAGCGCACACGGTGGCCACCCCCGTGTGCGGGCATTGCGTCTCGCGACACGAATCACGAACAATGCCGAACCCGAGGACGTGGCACCGCCCTTGCTGCGGAGGTCCGTAGGGGGGGCCTCTGGGAGACCAGACGACATGAACCGCATCCATCTCGCCGTCGCGCTTCTCGCCGCAATGCTGGCGACGTCGTCGCGAGCGCAGAGCATCGCGCCGGGTGAGGAGATCGTGCTTGGCGTGCACTACCTGGGGGTCTCGACCGGCGAGGCGCGGGTGAGGGTCGGCCAGCCCGAGGGCGACATCTGGCCCGTGGTGTTCCAGGCCCGGACGTCCGGCGCGGCAAGCCTGCTCGACATCCGCGAGCACATGGTGACGTACTGGGACGCCCCGCTGCGGCTCTCGCGCGGCTCCGACCTCCAGGCGTACGAGGTAGGCGACTTCCACACCGAGTCCGTCCGGTTCAGCCGCGTTCCGGGCGAGCCCGCCAAGGCGACCGTGGTTCACCGGCGGAAGGGGCGGAAGGCGAAGACGAAGGTCGTCGAGGTGCCGCACGATGCCCTCGACCTCACCGGTGCGTTCCTGTGGCTGCGGATGCAGGACCTGGCCGTGGGGCGCGAGCTCCAGATACCGATCCTCTCCGGCAAGAAGCAGTTCACGCTCCGCGCGGAGGTGGTCGCCCGCGAGGAGGCGAAGGTGCCCGCGGGGACGTTCCCCGCCTTCAAGATCCGCGTGCGCACCGGGTTCGCGGGGAAGTTCTCGACCAAGCGCGACACGTTCATCTGGCTCGCCGACACGCCCGACCGTCGTCTGGTGAAGGCCTCGGCGGAGTTCGCGGTCGGGAACGTCGTGGCCGAGCTCAAGAGCTACCGGCCGGGCACGGCGATCGCCCAGAGGTGACGGGACCCGCGCGCGGCTGCTGCCCTGCGCCGCGCACCGGCACCAACGTGTTCCGGTGCGCGCCGTACTCGCCGCCCTGATGGTGATGGCCCACCCTCCCCAGGAGGTGCGGGTGGGCGTCGCCTCCTCGCTCGAGAAGCTGCGGCCGCACGATCCGGTCCCCCCGCTCCGCGCCATCTCGCTCCGTGCCGCCCGCGGCGAGTGCGAGGCAGCGCAGGTCGCCGTCCGCGCCGGCCGAGGCCTCGTTGCCCTGCGGGTCCAGATCGAGAAACCGGCGGGGCTCTCGGTCGAGCCGTACCGGGTGGTCCATCTGCGGCTCCCGCGGCCCTCGGGCCCCGACGGTGAAGCGGGCGAGTGGCCGGATCCGCTCGTACCGGCCCGGGACCCCGACTTTCGCGAGGCGCGCCGGGCCTTCCCCGTCGCGATCCCCCCGGGGCGGCTGCAGCCGATCTGGATCGAGGTCTGCGTTCCCACGGACGCCGCTCCGGGCGAGCGCCGCGGCGCGGTGATCCTCCGGGACGGAGCGAAGCGCCTCGCCCGGATCCCGCTCCGGGTCCGCGTCTGGCCCTTCACGCTGCCCCGCACGCCGACGTTCGTCGCCGCGTTCGGCCTCTCCACGCGCCTCGGCACCCGCGCGCTGGGCGCGCCCGACGATCCGGCGATCGCGCGCGCGCTCGCGGCGGCCGCGCTGCGCCACCGCCTGACGCCCTTCACCCTCTCCGCCGACCCGCCCGACGGCTGGTGCACCGCCCGGCGCTGCGCGCTCGACTGGACGCGTCTCGACGCGGAGCTCTCGCCGGTGCTCGACGGCACCCTCGTACCGGGCGTGAAGGGCGGGTTCGCGGAGGTCCGGATCCCCGCCGCGGTCTGGGCCGGGCCGGAGGAGGACCTCGCCGCCACGCTCCGTGCGTGGCGAAGCCACTTCGCCGCGCGCGGCTGGCTCGACCGGCTGTGGCTCTACACGCTGGACGAGCCCGGCGAGGCTCAGCTGCCCGAGCTGGTGCGGCGCGCGCGCCTCGCGCAGCGGGCGGGGATCCGCGTCTTCGCGACCACCCTGCCGCACCCATCGCTGCACGGGCTCGTCGACGCCTTCGCCCCCAACCTCACGCTGCTGCCGGACGCGCCCGCGCCCCGCGGGGTGAAGGTCTCCTACGCGTCGTGCCTCTCGCACGGCTGCGCGGAGCTTCCCCCGGATGGCCGGGCGCGGGCGGCGATGGTGCGCGCGTTCACCGGCTGGCCGGGGTACGAGATCGACCGCCCGGGGACGGCGGCGCGGGCGGTGTCGTGGCTCGCCGCCCGGCGCGGCCTGTCCGGCGAGCTCTACTACGATATGCTCCAGGCGTGGACCGGAGATCCCTGGACGGATCCGAGAGCCTTCGCGGGGAACGGCGACGGAACGCTCCTCTACCCGGGCCGGCCGGCCGAGCTGGGCGGAAGGCACCCGTTCCCGGTCGAGTCGATCCGGCTCAAGGTGATCCGGGACGGGCTGGAGGACCTGGAGCTGATCCGGCTGGCGCGGGCCGCCGGGCTGGGACGGCTCTGCGATCGTCTGGAGGCCGAGCTCGTGCCCACCGCGCGGACCTTCGAGCGATCTCCGGATCGGTGGCTCGCGGCGCGGCGGAGGCTCGGGGAAGCGCTGGCGGCGCGGATCGCCTCGCGCTGACCGGGGGAGGTGGCGCGTGATCGCCGCCGCCCTCCTTGCCGCCGCCCTCGCGGCCGACCCGTGCGACCTCCCGCCCGCCGGGCGGCCGTCGTGGACGGTGGGCGAGACGGCCTCGTACGACCTCGATCTCTTCGGCCTCGTCCGGGCCGGCTCTCTCCAGCTCTCGGCGGAGCGGCCGAGCGCGCTCTCGGGCGGGACGATCGTCCCGCTGCGCGCGCGCGCCCGGACGGAGGCCTCGATCGCGAACCTCCTCCGGCTGACCGCGGTCGCGCACTCGTGGGTGGACGCGCGGACGCTCCTCCCCGAGCGCTACCGGGAGGAGGCGGACGAGAACGGGGTCCGGAAGGTGAGCGACGCGCGGCTCGCGCCCCCCGGACCGACGATCGATCTCGCCTTCGAACTCGGCGGGGTGAAGTCCACGGCGCGGTTCCCGCGCCAGGGAACGGTCCTCGACGCGATCTCGGCCGTCTCCTACCTCCAGTCGGCGAAGCTCGTTCCCGGCGATCGGATGTGCTTCGACCTCCTGGCCCGCGGCCGGGTCTGGCGCGTGACCGGCACCGTCGTCCCCGGCGGCACGATCGATTCGGTGCTCGGGAAGGTGGAGACCATCCGGATCGACGCGCAGGCGGCCATCGCCGGCCTCGAGGGAACGCCGCACCGGATGCGCGTCTGGCTCACGGCCGGAACGCCTCGGCGGTTCATCGTCGCCGTCGGCGAGGTGGACCTCGGGCCGGTGAAGGTGACCTTGACCGAGCTTCGGGGGGCGCGGAAGTAGCC
>JAEZXM010000162.1 GCA_023419875.1 Pseudomonadota bacterium
GCGCTCGGCGCGCCGGCAGGTGCATCGGGCGAGGTGCAGCGCGGCGGCGGTCCGGGTGCCCGCCGGGAGGACGAACTGCCGGAGCGGCGGGAGCTCCGCCTCCCACGCGTCGATCGCCGCCTCGAGGCGCCCGGTCCAGCGCGGCTCGACGGCCGGCACGGCCGCCCGCGCCTTTGCGTCCCGCGGCGTCGCGAGGTCCGCGCCCACGCAGAACAGCTCGTCCTGAACGCGCGCGAGCTGCGCCTCGAGCTCCGGATCCCCCACCCCGGCGCGGACGAGCCCGATCGCCGCGTTGAGCTCGTCCACGTCGCCGTAGGCCTCCACGCGCGGATCGCTCTTCCGGACGCGCGGTCCCCCGAAGAGACCCGTTTCCCCGGCGTCGCCCGTCTTCGTGTAGATCTTCACGTCGCCGTGCCTATCACGCGCGAGGCGCCGGATGAAGCCGCTGTTCGAGCCGGATGAGGTCCTTTCCGTGGGCCGTGCCGCGGCCGAGCGGGCCTGGGCCGAGGGCATGACCGTCCTGCGCCCCGACGGGAGCGTGGCACCCATCCCGCTCCTCGCCGAGCCCGAGGTCTTCACCCGGGCCGCGCTGGCCGGAGCGGCCGCGGAGGCCGAGCGGATCCTCTCCGGCGCGGTGAAGCTCGCCCGCGCGCTCCTCGCGACGGGCGATGCGCGCGATCGGTCCGCGCTCATCGACCCGTTCTCCGGGCTCGAGGCCGAGGCGATGGGGAAGCTCTTCGAGGCGCCGCTGCCGGTGCTCGTGGCGCGCGTCGACTACCTCGTGCCCGATGGCGGCGGCAGTCCCCGCGCGCTGGAGCTGAACGCCACCATCCCGGCCATGCCCGCGTACGCGGACCTGGCCACGTTCTCGTGGATCCGCGCCGCGGCGCGGGCCCGGAAGAAGCCGCCACGGGAGGAGAACGCGCTCGTCGCCGCCTGCGGGAGCCACATGGAACGGCTCCGGGAGGCGCTCGTCGCAGAGTACCGGGCCCGCGGCGGGACGGCGGCGCGCCCTTCCATCGCGCTCGTCGCCCGCCCCGGCGACGCGCAGATCGGCGAGCTCCGCCGTCTGGCCGCGCACCTCCGGCAGATGGGCCACGCGGCCGAGAACCTGACGCCGGACGCGTGCGAGCCGGAGCGCTGGGACGTGCTCTACCGGCACGTGTGGGCCCACCGTGTCGATCCCGCAACCCCGTTCGCCCGCGCGCTCCGGGAGCCGGAGCGATTCGTGCTCCTCAACCCCGTGAACGGGCTGCTCGAGGCGAAGGCGCTCTTTGCGCGGCTCTCCGAGTGCGCCGAGGACGCCGCCCTCTCGGCGCGCGCCGGCCTCGACGAGGAGGAGCGCGCCGCCGCCGGGCGGCTCCCCTGGACGCGCCGGCTCACGCCCGAGCTCGCCGCGCGGGTCGTCGAGGAGCGCGAGCGGTTCGTCGTGAAGCGGAGCTGGGACTACGGCGGGAAGAGCGTGCGCCTCGGCGCGGAGCTCTCGCAGGCGGAGTGGACGCGGGTCGTGAACGAAGCTGCCCGCGACGAGAGGGGCGGCGGGTACGTGGTGCAGGAGCGGATCTTCGCCGCGCGCCGGCCGGCGACGCGGATCACGCCGGAGGGCGCGAGCCGGGGTGAGCTGTATCGCGATCTGTCCACGTACTGCGGCCTCGGCCCGTCGCGCCCGAGCGGCTCGGTGGTCCGGGCGGCGGCTTCGCCCATCGTGAACATCCTCGGCGGCGGCGGGCTCGCGGCGCTCGTGCCGGAGGACGTGCTCGAGGCGTTGCGGTAGACGGGCCGAGCCGCCGGTTGCCAGTTTGTCGTGACGCACGGTGAGGGCGCGCCGCTCGCGTGCCGGCCTGTCAACGACGAGATCTCCGAACCGAACACGCTCGCGCATGTTCCAATGATCTCGGGGCTGCTCGGTCGTACGAGCGGAGGCCCGTCGCTTGCAGTGTGCCGCGCGCAGGAGGTCTTCACCATGCGCGCACTCGCGACGCTGCTGCTCGTGTGTCCAATCGCCGTCCTCGCGGAGGACGCCTCACCCGCGGCCCGGTGGTCGCTGGGGGCCGGAATCTCGACCACCGTGATCTACGTTTCCAATCCCGGCGGCGAGGTCGCCTGGGGCATCTCGCAACCCAGCGCCGGTGCTTCGCTGGAGCGGAGGCTCACCGAGTCCAACTGGCTGATCCTCGCGGTGGACGGCTCCCTCGGCGAGGTCGAGCAGGATCTCGTCGGCGCTCCCGGAACGATGAAGTGGGAGTCTCGACGCCTGACCGTCAACTTCGGTCTGCGGCACGTGCTCACCGGCCCGGAAGCGCCGGTGGACGTCTCCGTGTACGCGCTGGCGTCCGGGGGATGGTCGAAGCTGAACCGGACGTCCGACGACGCGATGGCGGATCAGGAGCTCTCGGGCTGGCTCGCCGGCGGCAACGTGGGGCTGGCGATCGACCGGCGTCTCACGGAGGGGCTCAGCCTGCGCGTCGCGACCCCGCTCGCCGGCGTGTGGTGGCAGAGGTCGCGGGAGGAGTCCTCCGGCGGGCACACCCACGGACGTTCCTTCGACGTGAACGTCTATCTGCAACCGCGGCTGGAGCTGAGATTGGCGTTCTGAGGGGAGGGAGCTCGTGGCGCGGCGCTGGTCCGGGCCCGCCGGATCCCCGCCTCGGAGCGCAACACGGGGCGCTCCGGGGCGGGGGTTCCTCCCTCCCGTATCGTCACGGTCCCCTCACGAAGTCCACCACCCTCGGGATCCCCTCCCGCACCTTCACCGGCCGCTCCGAGTGATCGCGATCGAGGTGCACCACCATCGCCGCGGGCCACGCCTCCGCGTACCCGTTCACGTGCGTGGGCTCGTTGTCGAAGGCGAGCGCCACGGGGCCGAGGCGGTTCACGCGGGCGACGGCCTCGAGCTTCCAGGCATCGTCGTGCAGGTCGCGCGCCCGCTTGAGGAGCAGGTGGACGCGCGCGCCGTCGGGCAAGGGGAAGCCGTGAAGCCGGAAGGTCTCGAGCGTGCCGTCCCGCATCTGCTCCGGCCGGCCGGTCACGTACGCGATCGTGATCCCGGTGCGGAGCACCTCCTGCACGAACTCCGGCGCGCCGGGGACCGGCCCGTCGAGCCGGCAGTACGCACTCGTGAAGAACCACTCGCGCCAGAAGGCGCGCGCGGGGGCTGCGTGCTGCTCGACGAGGTCCGGCGGAAGCCCCATGCTCCGGAGCGCGTCGGTGAGCGACCAGGTCCGCCAGTGCTCGGGGCTCGCGGCCAGGAGCTCGGGCAGCCCGGCGGCGCGGCCGTAGTCCTGGACGATCCGCGCCTGCCGCGGGCGATTGTCGAGCAGCGTGGAGTCGAGGTCGAAGACCGCCACGCCGCCGGGCGCCGAGGCGCGAGCGCGCTCGAGGGCGGTGGAGAGGACGTGTGCCTGATCCTCGGGACGGGTCACCGGTAGGGCTTATAGCGGGACAGGGGCCGGGCGCGAAGCGCGGGGGAGGGGCACGGACCTCGTCGGCCACCGGCTCCGGATGTGGGGCGGGCGTCTGGCCGCGCCGCCCGGCCTTTCAGGCGCATCGGATTTCGGGCTCCGGCGGATACGGGCTATGTTCGGGGTCGTGGCCGATCGCTCCCGGATCCTGGTGGTGGACGACTCGCGGACGCAGCTCGAGTGGCTCGTCCAGGTGCTGGAGCGCGAGGGGTACGACGTCCGCACCGCCGCCGACGGCAAGGACGCCATCCGCAAGGTCAACTCCGAGCCCCCCGACCTCGTCCTGCTCGACATGATCCTGCCGGACATGGACGGGCTGGAGGTGCTCCGGTTCGTGAAGGCCCGCCGGGAGGAGCAGTTCATCCCGGTCATCATCCTGTCGGTGAAGTCGGATCTCGACTCGAAGGTGACGGGCCTCCGCATCGGCGCCGACGACTTCCTCGCCAAGCCCTTCGCGGAGGCGGAGATCCTGGCCCGCTGCGGAGCCATGCTCCGCATCAAGAACCTGCAGGACCAGCTCCGCCGGACGCAGCAGAAGCTCGCGGAGCAGGCGATCACGGACGAGCTCACGGGCCTCAAGAACCGCCGCGCCTTCGACGAGCGGCTGCAGGAGGAGTTCCGCCGCGCGCAGCGCTACTCCGACCCGGTGTCGCTCATCATGATCGACCTCGATCACTTCAAGCGGGTGAACGACCGCTACGGCCATCCCTTCGGAGACGTCGTGCTCGCCGGCGCCGCGCAGCAGATCCGCTCCTCGACGCGCGATCCGGACATCTGCGCTCGGTACGGCGGCGAGGAGTTCGCGATCATCCTCCCCAAGACGCACATGCAGGGCGCTCGCTCGGTGGCCGAGCGGGTGTGGAAGCATCTCGGCGCAAAGGAGCACCTCCTCCCCGACGGCGGGGTGGTGAAGGTCACGGCGTCGCTGGGCGTCGCCTTCTACCCGTCGGAGGACATCGTCACGCCGGAGCTCCTCCTCCGGTACGCCGACGAGGCGCTCTACCAGTCGAAGCGCGCCGGGCGGAACGCCATCAGCCTCTACCGGGCGCCGGCCGACAGGTACGAGGCGGAAGGCTGAGGCAGCCCGGCCGGGTGAGTGCAGGCTCATCGGCCGCCCTTCCCGCACGGTTGCGCCCATCGTCCTACCGGACGCTGAACGCAAAAGAGGCATCCGGTCGCACCCTAACGGCGGTTCCCAACTGCCCATGGGTGTACTAGGACCCGGAGATGGGGGGGACCCGGCCCCCAGTAAAGACAACCCCCCGGAATCAGGGCACCCTGGGTCCATCCGGACTGGATCGGACCATGCACCGAGGAGGGCCGCCTGATGGAACTAAAGGTAGCCCCATACGTTGGGGAAACGGGGCCAGAACCGGTCCTCGACTCGACCCTCCTCATCGTCGACGACGACGAGCACGTTCGACGTGCGCTCCGTCGCGTGCTTCGGCGTGCCCGCTGCCGGGTGCTCGACGCGCCGGAGGCGCAGACCGCGCTCGAGGTCCTGTCGCGCGAGAACGTGCAGGTGGTCGTCTCGGACTACCGCATGCCGGGCATGTCCGGCGTGGAGTTCCTGCGCGCCGTGAAGGAGCGCTGGCCGCGGATCCAGCGCGTCCTCCTCACGGGCCAGGCCGACTCGACGGCCATCGAGGAGGCCGTCAACCAGTCCGAGATCTTCCGCTTCATCTGGAAGCCCTGGGACGACGGCCACCTCCTCATCACCATCCAGAGCGCCGTCGATCAGTTCTGGATCGTCGAGGAGAACGTTCGCCTCCAGCAGCTCCTCGAGCAGCGCAACATGGAGCTGGAGCGGCTCAACCGCGACCTCGACGGTCAGCTCTCCGCCCGATCCGCGGCCCTGGTGCGCGCCGCCCAGGAGTGGCGCGCCTGCTTCGACGCGCTCGGCGACCCGCTCGCCATCCTGAAGGACGGCGGGTGCGGGGTGGTCCGCGCCAACACGGCCTTCGCGCGCGCCGCTGGCGTCGTGCCGAGCGCGCTCGCCACCCTCGAGTGCACGGACCATACGTACGGCTCGCTCCCCTGTCCGGCGCGTTGCGCGATGCCCTCCGGATCGACCACCGAGCGCGAGGTCACGTTCGGCGACCGGATCTGGCTGCTCCGCTCCTTCCCCTTCGACCCCGGCGGCGGGCAGGTGGTCACCTTCAAGGACGTGACCGACGAGCGGGAGGTGAGCCGCCGGCTCTTCCACGCGGAGAAGATGTCGGCGGTGGGCCAGCTCGCGGGCGGCGTGGCGCACGAGATCAACAACCCGCTCGGCGGCATCCTCGCGTTCGCGCAGCTCATGAGCCGCGAGGAGCGCGGCCCCGAGGACATGGAAAATCTCCGGCTCATCCAGGACGCGGCCAACCGGGCCAAGCGGATCGTGGAGTCGCTGCTCCGCTTCTCCCGCCGTCCGCGCGAGGAGGAGAAGGGGCCGGTGCCGCTCCCGCAGGTGGTGGAGGACGCGCTCTTCCTGCTCTCCTCGCAGCTCAAGGAGGGCCGGACCGAGGTCATCCGCCGATGCCAGCCGGCGGAGGCGCTCGGAAACGCCAACCAGCTGCAGCAGATCGTGGTCAACCTGATCGTCAACGCCCTCCAGGCGATGAACGGCGGCGGCACGGTCACGATCACGACCGGCGAGGCGGGGCCCGGGCGCGTGCAGCTCACCGTCTCCGACACCGGGCCCGGCGTCCGGCCCGAGATCGCCAAGCGGATCTTCGAGCCGTTCTTCACCACCAAGCCGGAGGGGCAGGGGACCGGGCTGGGCCTGTCCATCTGCTACCAGATCGCCGAGGAGCACGGCGGGACCATCCGCGTGGACACCGGCGGCGAGCACGGCGCCACCTTCGTCCTCGAGCTGCCCGCGGCGACCCCGCGGGGCTGACGTTGCGTCATTGAAGGAGGAACCACCATGGCCGACGGAAACGAGACCAAGCCGATCCGCGTGCTGGTCGTCGACGACGAGCCGACGCTCCTTCGCGCCCTGGAATCGCTGCTCCGCAAGAAGGGCTACGAGGTCACCGGGCTCGACTCGCCCATCATGGCCACGCAGAAGCTGGCGCAGGAGGACTACGACGTCGCCCTCCTCGACATCAAGATGCCGCAGCTCTCCGGGCTCGAGCTCCTCTCGGCGGTGAAGCACCGACGGCCGGAGGTCGAGGTGATCATGATGACCGGGCACGCCACCGTGGAGACGGCGCTCTCCGCGGTCCGGGCCGGGGCCTACGATTACCTCACGAAGCCCTTCGACGACGTGGAGCTCGTGGCGCGCGCGGTGGCAAAGGCCGCCGAGCGCAAGATGCTCTTCGATCGGAACCGGCAGCTCGAGACCGCTCTGCGGGAGCGAGAAGGCACGCAGGGTGAAGGGCTGGTGGGCACGTCCGCCCCGATGCGCGAGGTGACCCGGATGATCGAGGCGGTGGCGTACAGCGCCGCCACGGTCCTCGTGACCGGGGAGAGCGGCACGGGCAAGGAGCTCGTCGCCCGAGCCCTCCACGCGCGCAGCCCGCGCAAGAGCCACCCCTTCGTGGCGCTCAACTGCGGCGCGCTCACCGAGACCCTGCTCGAGTCCGAGCTCTTCGGCCACGTGAAGGGTGCGTTCACCGGCGCGCAGCGCGATCAGAAGGGCCTCTTCGACGCCGCGGACGGCGGGACGATCTTCCTCGACGAGATCGGCGACATCCCGCTCGCCACGCAGGTGCGCCTCCTCCGCGTGCTCCAGGAGGGCGAGATCAAGCGGGTCGGCTCGGCGGACTCGGTCAAGGTGGACGTGCGGATCATCGCCGCCACCCACCGCGACCTCCCCAAGCTCGTCAAGGCGGGCAAGTTCCGCGAGGACCTGTTCTACCGGCTCAACGTGATCAACATCCCGTTGCCCTCGCTGCGCGAGCGTGTCGAGGACATCCCCCTGCTCGCCCACCACTTCGTCCGGCGCTATGCGGAGCGGCTCGCGAAGAAGGTGCGGGCGCTCTCGCCCGAGGGGATCGAGCTCCTCTGCGGCTACCGCTGGCCGGGCAACGTGCGCGAGCTCGAGAACGCGATCGAGCGCGCCGTGGTCCTCTGCCGCGGCGAGGTGATCACGCCCGCCGACCTGCCGCCGGCCGTCACCGGCCGGACCGCGCCCCTCGTCCGCGAGGCGCCGGTGAACGGAGACGAGTCCGCCTGGCTGAGCCTCTCCTACGCCGCCGCCAAGGAGCAGGCGCTGCGCAGGTTCGAGAAGAACTACGTCGAGGCGCTGATGCGGGCCTGCGACAACAACATCTCCGCCGCGGCCCGCAAGGCGGGGATGGATCGCTCGAACTTCAAGCGCGTGCTCCGCAAGTACCGGACCGACGTG
The DNA here is from genome assembly GCA_023419875.1 of Pseudomonadota bacterium. Lineage (GTDB taxonomy): Bacteria > Myxococcota > Myxococcia > Myxococcales > Anaeromyxobacteraceae > Anaeromyxobacter. The sequence goes on from JAEZXM010000162.1 coordinate 7,795, forward strand.
GAGCCGGACAGCGCAGACGAGAACGGGTCGTCGAACGGGGAAGTGGCGGCGGTCTGAGGGAAGAAGACCTCGGGCGCCCCTGCCGATTCACAGGATCCCTTCCGCGATCCTGGGGTTCGCGTTCGCCTTCTCCGCCGTGAACCGGAGCAGGAGCCGGTCGGCGGTCACGGCCTCGACCGCCCGCGGGAACCAGTCCCCGCCCGTCGGCGAGCCCCAGCCCAGGAGCCGCACGTCGACGAGCGTCCCGCCCTCGGTCGCCACGAGGCGAAGAGGTTGGAACGCGTCCTTGTCCACGTAGAGCAAGGGCTTCGACTCGCGCCCCCGTCCGCCGATCACGTAGGCGACCCGACCGTCGAACCGGCCCAGGCTCTGCTCGGCGAGCGAGATCCCGCGGCGCGAGAGCGCGGCGGCGAACGTCGCCGACGCGTCGCCGGCGGTCGAGGCGGCGAGGAGCGTGCAGAGCGCGCGCAGCGACGCTGCGGCGGAGGGTTCGGCCTCGAGCCCACCGGCGCCGGAGAGCTTCCCGTCGCGGAGCGCGAGGAAGGGGCTCTCCTCCGGAGTCGCCCCGAGCACCTCCAGCCGGCAGCGCCCCGGGACCTTCATGAGGAAGCGGGCCGGCAGGATGACGCTGCCGCCCTCGGGCTGGCGGGCAGCGGCGCGGAGGCGCGCGGCGGCGGTGCCCTCGGCCTGGAGCGTCCCGGTGACCTCGAGCGCGGTGAGGGAGAGCCGCTCGCGGCGCTCGCCGAGGCGGCGGAGCACGGAGGTGGTGGGGAGCAGGTAGGCGAGCGCGGGGAGCGCGAGCGCGGCCGCGGCGAAGGCGGCGAGGGGGCGGAGGCGCTTGAGTCGAAGGTGCATGATGGGGTCCTCGGGCTCGGGGCTCGTCACGGATGGTTCAGCGGCTCACGTCGCGCAGGAACTCGCGGAGCGGGCCCGCCAGGTCGGGCCGCTTCATCGCGTACATGATGTTCGCCTTGAGATACCCGAGGCGGTCGCCGGCGTCGTAGCGCTCGCCCTCGAAGCGGTAGCCGAGCAGGCCCTCCTCGCGGGCCAGCACGGCGAGGCCGTCGGTGAGCTGGATCTCGCCGCCGACGCCGGTCGGGATCCGCTCCAGGATGTCGAAGATGCGCGGCGGCAGGACGTACCGGCCGATGACCGCGAGGTTCGAGGGCGGGTCCTGCTTCGGCTTCTCGACGAGGCGCTCGATGCGCGTGGTGCGCTCGTCGACCCGCCGCCCCGAGGCGATGCCGTACATGCCGGTCTCGGCGGGCGGGACCTCCATGAGGGCGATCGTGCCGAGCCCGTGCCGGGCGTAGCAGTCGGCGAGCTGCTTCGCCCCCGGAACGGCGGCGTCGATGATGTCGTCGCCCAGCATCACCACGAACGGCTCGTCCCCCACGACGTCGCGCGCGCAGAGCACCGCGTGGCCGAGGCCGAGCGGCTCCTGCTGACGGACGGTGATGATGTTCGCCATCTGGGCGATTGCCCGCAGCTGCTTGCGCAGCTCGTGCTTGCCGGCCCGGTCGAGGTACGCCTCGAGCTCGCCCGCGATGTCGAAGTGATCGACGATCGAGTCCTTGCCACGGGCGCAGATCAGGACGACGTCCCGGACGCCGGCGGCCACCGCCTCGGCCACGATGTACTGGATCGTGGGCGTATCCACGATCGGGAGCAGCTCCTTGGGGACGGCCTTGGTCGCGGGGAGGAACCGGGTGCCGAGGCCGGCGGCGGGGATGACGGCCTTCTTGACCGTGCGCGGAGAGGTCATGCCGGCGCGAATGTAGCCCAGGTCTCCCGGGCCGGCCAGGCGCGGAGGCGCGGCGCGCCCCGGAGGACCGCTACCGTTCGCGTGCCTCCGCCTCCTTCTTGCACTCGATGCACAGCTCGGTCATCGGGCGCGCCCGAAGCCGCGCGCTCGCGATGGGGCGTCCACAGAGGGTGCACCGGCCGAACGTCCCCGCCTCGAGGCGCGCGAGCGCCTCCTGGAGCTTGGGGATGAGCTTGCGGTCTCGATCGGCGAGCCGGAGCGACCACGCCCGCTCCTCCTCCGCCGTCGCCCGGTCGCTGGGATCCGGCTCCTCCGCCTGCTCGCCGGCCAGGTGATGCACCGCCTGGCTGCCGTGCCCGATGAGCTCCTGGAGCTGCGCCTGGAGCATCACGCGGTACTGCTCGACCTCGCGCTGGCGCATATGGCATCTCCTGCCGAACGACCCCTGTTCGACGCTAACGCGCTCCTGTTCGGCGCCGCAAGCAACCTTGCCGGGGACGCGGGGGGACCGTATCCTCGCCGGGTGCACACGCGCCCACTCCGCCTCTCGCTCGTGCCGCTTCTCCTCGTTCTCGGCGGGACCGCGGACGCTGGCGCTCCAGGGTGGCGTCGGCGTGGCGTCCGGCACCGAGGCGCTCTTCCTGAACCCGGCGGCCCTGGCCGCGCGGAAGCGGTACGTGGTGGACACGTACTACCTGACGGACCGTCGGCCGGATCTCACCGGGAGCGCGGAGCGCCAGGACTTCCTCGGCGGGGCGGCTGCGGACTCCTCGACCACCGCGGTCGCCGCGGGCTTCGGCTACACGCGGGCCATGAAGGGTCTCGAGACGGGCACCCTGCTCCGGCTGGGGTTGGCGACGCAGATCTCGAGGGGGCTGTACGCCGGAGTTCAGGGGAACTACTTCAACCTTCGCGGCGCCGAGCGGATCTCCTCGGACTTCAACGTCGACGTCGGTCTCTTCCTCCAGGTCACCCCGAAGGTCTCCCTGGGCGCGGCCGGCTACAACCTCCTCGGCTCCGACCACCGTGCGATCCTGCCGCGGGGCTGGGCCGCCGGGGTCGCGGTGGGCTCGGACACCTCCCTCCAGCTCGTCGGCGAGTGGCGGGTCGACATGGACCGCGCCGTCGACGCCGGTGGAGACGCCAAGGCCACGAACCGCTACAGCATCGGGGCCGAGTACCTGTTCGCGAGCGTCGTGCCCTTCCGCGCCGGCTTCGAGGTCGACGGCACCTACGACACCAACTGGTGGTCTGCGGGAACGGGCTACGTCACCCGGCGGTTCGCCGTGGACCTCGCCTTCCGCCAGAGCACGAAGGACACCTCGGCTCGGACGTACGGGATGGCCATCCGCGTGTTCGTGCCGCAGGAGTGACCGACGACGCCCGTCGGATCGAGGCAGCGCAGCGCGGGGACGAGCGCGCGTTCGAGGCGCTGTATCTTGGGCATCGGGAATGGGTCGCCCAGGTGGCGCGCCGGTTCGGCGCGAGCGACGCGGACGCGCTCGATGTCGTGCAGGAGGTCTTCCTCTACCTCGCCCGGAAGCTCCACGGGCTCGAGCTGACCGCGGACCTCCGCACGTTGCTCTACCCCGCCGCGAAGCACCTCGCCCTCAAGCGCGCCGCGCGCGCGCGGCGGCAGGCGCCGCTCGAGGCGGCTCCGGAGCGGGTCTCGCCGGGTGCGGGGGCGGAGGTCCGGCTGCTCGTCGTGAAGCTCCTCGCGGATCTGCCGGGCAAGCAGCGCGAGGTCGTCGATCTCCGGTTCCTGGACGGGATGTCGCTCGAGGAGATCTCGCGCGTCCTGAAGATCCGGCTCGGCACCGTCAAGTCGCGCCTGCACCACGCGCTGCGGAGGCTGCGGGCGGACATCGAAGCAGGCGATTGAACCTTTTCCGGCCCTCGGGGACTCAAGGGCCGTGAAGACCAGGGACGGCCACCTCGACCTCCTCCGCCTCGATGCGGTCCGCGCCGGGGAGGGCGGTGCGGACGAGGCGGCGCATGCCGCCGGCTGCGATGCGTGCCGCCGCGGGATTGCCGCGCTGGAGGCGGCGGGTGCCGCGCTTCGCGCCGAGGAGCGTGCTCCGCTCGAGATCCCGGCGGTTGTCGATCGCCGCGTCCTCGCCGCCTACCGCGCGGAGCTGGAGCGGCGCACGCGCCGGCCCGCTCTGCGCTGGCTCGTCCCGGTCGGCGCGCTCGCCGCCGCGGCCGTCCTCGCGCTCGTCCTCCAGCCCTGGCGCGGACGCGACGACGTGAACGGTGACGGCGTGGTGGACATCGTGGATGCGTACGTGCTTTCGCTGCGGAACGAGGAGGGGGAGGGACGGCCCGCGGATGCAGGCCGGGTCGCGTCGGTGGACGCGCTGGCGCGGAGGGCGGTGGCGTTGCCATGACGTCCGCCCTCCGCGCCTCGCTCGCGCTCGTCCTCGCCGTCGCGTTCCTCGCCCCCGGAGCCTCCCGGTCGGACGAACCGGCCGTGCGCTTCGCGGCGGTGGACGTCTTCGTCGACTCGGGGGACGCAACGCTCGTCGCCTGGCAGGTCGAGATCTCGTACGACCGCGCCGCGTGCGCGCTCGCCGGCGTCGAGGGTGGCGAGCGGCCGTTCGCGCGCGAGCCCTACTACGACCCCAAGGGCCTCACCGCCGGGCGGATCGTGATCGCGGACTTCACGCAGGTCGGAAAACCGAGGCGCGGCCGGATCCGCGTGGCGCGCCTCCACCTCGAGCTGCGCGGGGAGCCGAAGCTGTCCGTGCGGCTGGTCACGGCTGCGACCCACGGCGGGGCGAAGATCGTGGCGCAGGCCCAGCTCGTGCCCTTCGAGAGGAGCGGAGAACGATGACGCGTGGAGCGCGCTCGGTGACGGTGATGGTGATCTCGGTGGCGCTCGGGGCGGGGTGCGCGATGTCCCGGTCGGATCCCCGGGACCACAGCATGCGGATCCGCCTCGGGTACACCGGCTCGGCCGGGCCGGGGGAAGCTGGCCCCTCCTACGCCGCCTTCGGCGAGCCCTTCGACGAGGTCTGGGTGATCCGCAGGCCGGACGCCGGCGCGCCGCCCGCGGACGCGCCGCGGTCGGGCGAGCTGCGCGCCCTGGTCGCCTCCAAGGAGGTCCCACTCCCGCTCGAGCACACCGACGTGAAGGCCCAGGTCCAGGGCTTCCTGGCGTCGGTGAAGGTCACGCAGCGCTATCACAACCCGTACGACGCGAAGATCGAGGCGGTCTACGTGTTCCCGCTCCCCGAGAGCGCGGCGGTGACCGACTTCGTCATGCAGATCGGGGAGCGCCGGATCCGCGGGATCGTCCGCGAGCGGGCCGAGGCGGAGAGGACCTACGCCGAGGCGCGCCGGCAGGGGTACGCAGCCGCGCTCCTCGCCCAGGAGCGGCCCAACGTGTTCACCCAGAAGGTCGCCAACATCGAGCCCGGAAAGCGGATCGACGTGGAGATCCGCTACTTCCACGCGCTCGCCTTCTCCCGCGGGGAGTACTCGTTCGTCTTCCCGATGATCGTCGGTCCTCGCTACAACCCGGCCGGCTCCACCGACGGCATCGGTGCGGTTCCCCGGGACGCGAAGCAGCCGTCCGGGCAGCGGACCGAGGTCCGGTACCTCCGGCCCGGCGAGCGCTCCGGCCATGACGTCATGGTCGAGGTGGACCTCGATGCCGGCATGCCGATCGAGGCGCTCGGCTCGACGAGCCACGCGATCGACGTGGTCCGCCCGTCGCCGGACCGCGCGCGGATCACGCTCCGGCCGCTCGACGCCGTGCCGGACAGGGACTTCATCCTCACCTATCGCGTGGCGGGCGCGGCGCTCAAGGCGGGGTTCGCGGCCGAGCGGACGCCGGAGGGAAAGACGTTCGCGGTCCTGCTCCAGCCGCCCGGCCGGCTCGCGGACCTCCCGCGCTCCGACCTCGAGCTCGTGTTCGTGGTCGACGTCTCCGGCAGCCAGATGGGCTGGCCCATCGAGAAGTCGAAGGCCGCCATCCGCCGGGCGCTCCGGAAGATGGGGCCCGGCGACACCTTCCAGCTCGTCCGGTTCGCGGGGCGCGCCTCGACGTTCGGGCACGCGCCGGTGCCGGCGACGCCCGTCCACGTGCAGGACGCGCTCGCCTGGCTCGACGACACCCGGGGGGGCGGCGGGACCGAGATGCTCGCGGGGATCCGCGCGGCGCTCGACATCCCGCACGATCCGCACCGCCTCCGGGTCGTGGCCTTCTTCACCGACGGTTACATCGGAGACGAGGAGCAGATCTTCGCCGCCGTCGGCGAGAAGCTCGGCCCCTCGCGCATCTTCGCCTTCGGCGTCGGTTCGGCCGTGAACCGCCATCTGGTCGAGGGCCTGGCACGCCTCGGCCGCGGCGCGGTCGCGTACCTCACCAGCGGCAGCGGCGACGTCTCGGCGGTGGACGACTTCTTCGACACCATCGCCCACCCCGCCCTCACCGACGTGACCGTGGACTGGGGCGCGGTGAAGGTGTCCGACGTCTACCCGAAGCGCGTGCCCGACCTGTTCGTGGGCCGGCCGGTGGTGCTCCTCGGCCGGTTCGAGGGGACGGGCCGGACCACGATCCGGATCTCGGGGATGGCGGGAGGTGAGCGGCACACCCACGCGCTCGACGTGGACCTCTCGCCCGGAGCGAACCCGCAGGCGAGCCTATCGAAGATGTGGGCTCGCGCTCGAATTGCCGATCTCTCCGACGCGCAGGCGCGCGGCGGCGGCGAGGACGTGGCCGCCGCGATCCGCAAGACCGCGCTCAGGAACGGGCTCCTCTCGGCGTACACGGCGTTCGTGGCGGTGGACGCGACCCGCGTCACCGAGGGGAGCGAGGGGACGACGGTGCCGGTTGCGGTGCCGGTGCCGGAGGGGGTGAAGTACGAGACGACCGTCCGCGAGGAGGCGCGCCCGTGAAGACCCGACCGTGGGCAATGATCCCGCTGCTCCTGCTGCTGTCGGCGTGCGTGGTGGACGGACAGTACGTGGTCCGCGGGACGGTACTGGGAGCCACGGAGTCCGAGCCCACGCCGATCACGGGCGCCCTCGTCTCCGTGGGAGGGGCCGAGGAAGGAAGGCGGTTCGGCGCGGCGCGGACCTCTCCGGACGGTGCGTACGAGGCGGAGTACGTGTTCGGCGGCATGTTCCCCCTCGTGTTCGGCGCCTATCCCTCGGTCGAGTACTCCGCTCCCGGGTACCGGAAGCGCAAGCTGGCCCTCCGCAGTGAGGACGCCCCACCCGGCGTGACGAGGCGGCCATGCGAGGAACGGTCGTTCGGTCGCTGCTTCACGATCGACGTGGTCCTCGAACCCGCGGCCCCCGCCGCGGAGCGCGAGCGCCGCTGACCCCGGTCACACCTCCGGCAGCACCACCGGGGCGCCGCTGGTCGCGTTCACGCCGCGCCACACCGGGACGCCCCAGACCTCGCGCACGCGCTCGGCGGTGAGCACGGCTCCGGGCGGGCCCTCCGCGACGACGCGGCCGCGGGACAGGACCACGAGCCGATCGCAGGCCGCGGCGGCGAGGTTCAGGTCGTGGAGCACGGCGACGACGCAGAGCCCGCCGCGCGCGGCGGTCTGGGCCATGCGCATGACCGCCACCTGGTGGCCGAGATCGAGGAAGGCGGTCGGCTCGTCGAGGAGCAGCACCCGCGGCTCCTGGGCGAGCGCCCGGGCGAAGAAGACGCGCCGCCGCTCGCCTCCCGAGAGCGCCTCGACGCGCCGGTCGGCGAGGTGGACGAGGTCGCACGCCAGCAGGGCGCCGTCGACCGCGCCGCGGTCGAGCGGACCGGGGAGCGACAGGAGTCCCTGGTGCGGCGCCCGGCCCATCATCACCGCGTCACGTACCGTGAATGATCCGCCCGCGCGCGGCTCCTGCGGGACGAGCGCGCACAGCCGGGCCACCTGCCGCCGACGCGCGCGCGAGGGGTCGAGGCCGGCGAGCCGGACGGTTCCGGCCATCGGGGCGAGGAGGCCGGCCGCGAGCCGGACCAGCGTGGACTTGCCGGCGCCGTTCGGGCCGACGAGGCCCACGAACTCGCCGGGCCGGGCGGCGAGCGAGGCCTCCTCGAGCGCGACCGTCCGGCCGTAGCGGAACGAGACCGTGCGGGCCTCGACGAGCGGGGCGGCGTCCGGGATCACACCGCGCCCTCGACCTCCGCCCGGACGGACCGGCGGAGGAGCCAGAAGAAGAACGGGCCGCCGAGGAAGGCGGTGACGGCGCCGACCGGCGGCTCCGTCCCGAGCGGCAGGAAGAGGACCCGGGCGAGCGCGTCCGCGAGCACGAGGAAGGCGGCGCCGAGGAGCGCCGAGGCCGGGAGGAGCACCCGGTGATCCGGGCCGGTGGCGCGCCGGACGAGGTGCGGGACCACGAGGCCCACGAAGCCGATCATGCCCGCGAGCGCGACCGCCGCGCCGGTCGCCGCGCTGGCGCCGAAGAAGACCCACGCCCGCGTCCGCCCCACGTCCACGCCGAGCGAGGCGGCCTCCTCGTCGGCGAGCGCGAGCAGGTTGAGCCGGCCGGAGAACGCGACCAGGAGCCCGAGCGCCGCGGCCACCGCCGCCGCGCCGGCGGCGAGCCCCTCCGGCCCCTGGTACGCGATCGTGCCGAGGAGCCAGTAGGTGAGGCGCACCGCCTGCTCGGGCGGGACGAGCAGGCGGAGGAGCGTGATCACCCCGGAGACGAAGGCGTTGAAGACGACGCCGACGAGGAGCGCGGTCTCCGGGGAGGCGCGCCCCCGCGATCGCGACAGACCGAAGACGAGCACCGCAGAGGCGGCCGCCCCGGCCATCGCGCCGAGCGCCACGGGGATCTCGTGCGCGATCACCGCCGCGCCGGCGCCCAGCACCTGTGCCGCCGCCGTGGCGGCGAGGATGACCAGCGACCCGCCGAGCGCCGCGCCGCCGGCGACGCCGAGGACGTAGGGCTCGGCGAGCACGTTCCGGAGCAGCGC
>JAEZXM010000217.1 GCA_023419875.1 Pseudomonadota bacterium
CAACGCCGCGAGCTGTGCCGGATGGACCGCGTGCGTGCCCGGGCAGCGCGTCTCCTCCGCGGGGACCTCGACCAGCGACCGGCAGTGCGCCACCTGCGAGGATGGGACGTTCAGCACCACGAACAACGCGGGGAGCTGCACCGCATGGACCGCCTGCGTGCCCGGGCAGCGCGTCTCCACTGCGGGGACGACCACCAGCGACCGGCAGTGCGCGACCTGCGAGGACGGGATGTTCAGCAGCACGAGCAACGCCGCGAGCTGCGCCGGATGGACCGCCTGCGTGCCCGGGCAGCGCGTTTCCGTTGCGGGGACCCCGGCGAGCGACCGGCAGTGCGCGCTCTGCGAGAGCGGGACGTTCAGCACCACGACCAACGCGGGAAGCTGCACCGGATGGACCACCTGCGTGCCCGGGCAGCGCGTCTCCACCGCGGGGACCACGACCAGCGACCAGCAGTGCGCGTCCTGCGCGGCCGGGACCTACAGCGCCACGAACGACGCGGAGAGCTGCACCGGGTGGACGACCTGCGTGGACGACCAGTACGTCGCCGTGACGCCCACCGCCTCGAGGGATCGGGGCTGCGAGGCCTGCCCGGCGAACTACCGGAGCACCGGCCCGAACGCCCTCGCGTGCACGCCGGTGGTCTCCAGCCTCGCGGCTGGCGGGAACCACGCGTGCGTCATCCTGGCCACCGACGGGCAGGCTTCGTGCTGGGGGTACGACCGCTACAACCAGGCGGTGCCGCCGCTGGACGGCTCGTTCGCCAGCATCGGGGGGGGGACCTGGCATACCTGCGCCCTCCGCGAGGACGGCGGGGTGGAGTGCTGGGGTGTGAACATCAACGGAGAGTCCACGCCACCGGCGGGCGTCGCGTTCCGCGGCCTCGCGACGGGCGGGTCGGTCAACTGCGGCATCCGGTTGAGCGATGGAGCGGCGGAGTGCTGGGGCCGGTTCCCCACGGGAGGGCTGACGCCGCCGGTCGGCGTCGTCTTCACCGGCCTCTCGGTGGCCCAGGGGCTCGACGCTCCGGTCTCTCATGCCTGCGGGATCCGCGAGAGCGACGGACAGGCGGAGTGCTGGGGGAGCGACGGCGACGGTCAGGCGTCGCCGCCGGCGGACGTCGTCTTCACCGCCCTGGCCTCCGGCCGCCGCCATACCTGCGGGATTCGCGACGGCGATGGCGAGGTGGAGTGCTGGGGAAATGACGGCGACGGTCAGGCGTCGCCGCCCGCGGGCGTCGTCTTCACCTCCATCGTGGCAGGCGATTCCCACACCTGTGGGATCCGCCAGACCGATGGAGAGGCGGAGTGCTGGGGCCATGACGGATACGGCCAGGCGACGCCGCCGGCGGACGTCTCGTTCACGAGCCTCGCGGCGGGGGCCTTCTTCACCTGCGGGCTCCGCTCGATCGATGACCAGGTGCAGTGCTGGGGGAGGGACGAGTTTGGAGGAGCGACGCCGCCGGGCGTCGCGCTCGGCCACCTCACCGCGAATCAGGGTCACACCTGCGCGCTTCGCCTGAGCGATCAGACGGCGGTGTGCTGGGGGAACCCCGATTACGAAGGGCCGCCCGCGGGCGTCTCGTTCAGCAGCATCGATGCGGGCGCGCACCACGCGTGCGGGATCGCGAGCGGGGGTGAGGTGAGGTGCTGGGGCCTCGACGGGGCCGATCAGACCACGCCGCCGGCGGGCGTCTCGTTCCGGAGCGTGGTGGCGGGCGTCTTCTACAGCTGCGGGATCCGCGAGGCCGACGGAGAGGCGGAGTGCTGGGGCTCGAGCGCCTCGAACTACCTGGCCGCGCCGCCGGACGTGGAGTTCGCCACCCTCTCGTCGGGCGGCTCTCACACCTGCGGGATCCGGGCGATTGACGGAGAGGCGGAGTGCTGGGGTCTAAACGACGACCTTCAGGCGTGGCCGCCGGGGGACGTCGTCTTCAGCGCCCTGGAGGCGGGCGGCTTCCACACCTGCGGGATCCGCTCGAGCGACGCCGAGGTGGAGTGCTGGGGTCAGAACGGCTACGGGCAGTCCGCGCCTCCCGTGGACGTCCCGTTCAGCAGCCTGGCCGCAGGAGGCTTCCATACCTGCGGGATCCGCTCGAGCGACGCCGAGGTGCAGTGCTGGGGCGCGAACGACTACGGACAGTCGGTGCCGCCGGCAGGGGCCTTCACTGGCCTCGCGGCCGGGGACAGCCACACCTGCGGGATCCGCGCGAGCGACGGTGTGGAGGTCTGCTGGGGCATGCAGGCGCGCAATCTCTGGTTCGCCCCCTGACCGAGCTCGGACGGCGGTTGCGGGCCCGGGGCGCGAGAGCGACGCCGGGCTCGCTCGTCTCACGGCCCCGCGTACGCTGCCACGCCCCCGGGCACGGTCGTCCCTCCGGCCTCCCGCGGCAGGAACGCGAAGTAGACGATCCGCGGGCTCGACCAGCGGTCGAGCTGGATCGACTCCACCCGGTTCCGGGCGAAGTCCGGCCGTCCGTCCGGCTCCACCGGCTCGAAGCTCCCGGCCCGGAGCCGGGTCACGCCGCCCACGGAGAGGCCGATCCAGAGCGACTGGCCGTCCGGATCGCACGCCACCGCGGAGACGCCGCCGGGGCCGGGGACGCGCATCGTGGAGACCGTCCCGCTCGGCGCGATCCGCGCGAGCCCGTGCTGGAGCGAGCCCACCCAGAGCGTGCCGTCCGGACAGTGCGACATGGAGTGGACGTCGTCGTAGGCCGACTCGAGGTCCTCCTCCGACGGGTCCTCCCAGAGATCGTAGAACCGCCCCATCCACCAGTGGTCGCCCGAGAGGTCCGGGCCGTAGCCATCGAGGAACGTCGTCCGGAGCCGGTTGGACGCCCAGGGGAGGCCGCTGCGCGGGTCGATCGACATCGCCGTGCACTCGCCGTTCACGAAGTACTCCGGGTGGAGCGGCGTGGCGAGCGCCGGGTGCAGGTGCTCCCAGACGTCCTTCATGTCGGCGTACACCGGGCCCCAGCCTGCCGTGCGATCGCGATAGCCCCGCGCCGCGGCGTCGGCGAGCAGCACCGCGAAGGTGCCGTGCTCTCCGCACATCCAGGCGTCGCCGTAGAGGCCACTCGCGGGATCGTGGTTGACGACGATCCGGTTCACCTTGTGGAAGAGGCGGCGGCCGGCGTTCCAGAAGTACTCGTCCGGCTCGCAGGTGTCCCCGCGCTCCTCCCCGCCATGGCCGCAGATGGTGTGCGGCGGGGAGCCGATGTCCACGTGGCGGACTCGAGAGAGGGTGCCGGCCTCGGCGTCGAACGCCACCACGTCCGCGCCGCCGGTGGCGAGCACCCAGTCCCAGCCGGGCAGGGCGACCTCGTTCGTGAACCCCTCGAACCCGATGATCGCCTTCCCCGGCGCACCGCCGGCCACCGACAGGATGTTGCACTGCCAGGACGGCTTCGTGGGCACGGGGAGGTCCACCTCCGCGCGGTCGTTGCAGTTCACCGTGAGCCCTGCGTTCTCGGAGTCGAAGCGGAGGAACCGCTCATCCGTCCGGCGCTTCACGTAGAGCGCATCGCCGCCGGCGACGTAGACGTTCCCGGCCTCGTCGGCGGACACGTCGCGCACGCCCGCGGGGAGCCCCTGGAGCGGCCCGTAGTAGGTCCAGTCGCCGATCACGATC
>JAEZXM010000224.1 GCA_023419875.1 Pseudomonadota bacterium
CCGCAGCGGCGTGGGTCCGGCGCCGGCGCGAAGGGCACGGAGGTGCTCGCCCAGGCGATCGTGGAGATCCCGCTCCAGCTCCGCCAGGATCCCGAGGTCCGCGAGCCGGTCCGTCTCGGTCGCGAGCAGACGCGCTCGCTCGGCGATGGTCGCCCGCCCGCGGAGCTCGGCGCGGCGTTCTTCCCGCAGCCGCTCGGCGTCCGCGGCCGCGCCGAGGCGATCGAGCGCACGCCCGAATGCCTCCCGATCGAGGCCCACGCGCTCTGCAGCTGAGCCGCAGTCTCCCCGGGCGGCGCGGAGTGCGTGCAACAGTTCGTCGCGCTCGCGGTGCGCGAAGGCGCGAGCCAGGCCGTGGTGCTCGAGGAGCGCCGTCAGCTCCTCGTCCGCCGGCGGGCCGCCGTGCGCCGTGCGCCACGCCGCCAGCTCGCGCAGGAGGAACGCCCTGCGCGCGCCGTGCTCCCGCACCAGGCGCTCGAGCACCGCGCGCCCCTCGGGTTCGAGCAGGCGTTCGAAGGACGGGCTCGGGGTCGCGACCGAGGTCGGCGGCTCCGCCCGATCGCGCCGCCGGTGGATCACGGGAGGGCTGGAGCGAGGGCTTCCACGCCGGGTGCGTGGCTCGCGCTTCGCGGGTTTCGAAGGAGATGGCTCGTTGGCCACTGCCGACGATACGTCCTCCTCCCTTCGGTATCGGCCCTCGCGTTCGCGCTCCGCCGCCACCTCGGCCAGCGTGCCCCGGGCGAGATCGGCGAGCGCTGCCGGCCCGAGCGGCCGTGCGGGCGGCGGATCCGCGAGCAGGGCACGGGCGAGGAGGAGCTCGTCCCAGCTCAGCGGGGCCAGGGCGGCGCGGATCTCCGCGTTCCCCGCCTGCCGGCCCGCTTCCGCGCACCATCGCCGCACGCGCTCCAGCATCTCGTCGTCGAGCTCGGCCATCGCACGCGCAACCTTGCCGAGCCGGAGAGCCGAGTCAAGCGCCCACGCGGCAAACGGGCCTGCGGCAGGGCGCGCGCCTTCCAGGGCTTGCGCGCCCCGATCCCTTTCGCGAAAATGAGAATCGATTGCAACATTCCCCCATCCTGGTCCGGGAGCAATGACGAGCGAGACGAGAACGCAGGAGGGCGGCGCCGAGGGTGTTGGCGACGCGCCGGGAGCCCACGTTTGAGCAACACTCACGCGCCCGCCTCGTCCTGCCACGGGGGCGGTGCCCTCGAGCGCAAGCACGTCGTCGCCCCGGGGCGCACGGCGATCCTGGTCGGGAACCCCAACGTCGGGAAGAGCGTCCTCTTCGGAGCGCTCACCGGCCGCTACGTCACCGTCTCCAACTACCCCGGTACGACCGTCGAGGTGGCCCGCGGGTCGGCCACGGTCGGGGGTGCGGCCTGGCACGTCCTCGACACGCCCGGGGCCAACAACCTCCTGCCGATGTCAGAGGACGAGCAGGTGACGCGGGACATCCTGCTCACGGAGCGGGATTACGTCTGCGTGCAGGTGGGTGACGCGAAGAACCTGCGACGCGTGCTCCTGCTGTCCGCGCAGCTCGCGGAGGCGGAGGTGCCGCTCGTGCTGGCGCTCAACATGGCCGACGAGGCCGAGAGCCGAGGCATCCGGATCGACGATCGGGCGCTCGGGGAGGCGCTCGGGATCGACGTCGTGCCCACCGTGGCGGTCGAGCGGCGCGGCCTGTCGGCGCTCCAGGCCCGGCTCGGCGAGGCGCGGCCCTCGCCCTGGCGCCCGCGGTACGACGAGCAGATCGAGTCGGCGATCGCCCGGATCGAGCGGCTGCTCCCGGCGGAGGGCGTGGGCCGGAGGGCCCTGGCGATCATGGCGCTCGTCGGCGACGACTCCATCCGCGCGCACCTTTCCGCGCGCCTCGGGGCGTCCGACCTCCGCAGCCTGGACGAGCTCAGGCGGGACGTGGCGGCGCGCTACCCCGAGTCGCTCCGGTTCGTGATCGCGAAGCAGCGGCTCGCAGCGGTGGATCGGCTCCACGACGTGGTGGCCCGGCGCAAGGGTGCCTCGACCGGGAGCGCGATGGGCAGGAAGGTCGCCGCGCTCTCGACCCATCCGCTGTGGGGGGTCCCCTTCCTGGCCGCGGTGCTGTACGTCGCCTACCAGTTCGTGGGCGTGTTCGGGGCAGGGACGGCGGTCGACTTCCTCGAGAACACCGTCTTCGGTGAACACATCGTGCCCTGGTTCACGGCCGCAGTGCGGGCGGTCACGCCGGACGGGTCCTTCCAGAACTTTCTGGTGGGGCCGCCGGGCGTCGCGGCCGACGCGCACGGCGGGCTCCTCGTCGGCAAGTACGGCCTCGTCTCGATGGGCCTCGCGTACGGGGTGGCGATCGTGCTTCCGATCGTCACCACCTTCTTCATCGCCTTCTCCGTCCTCGAGGACTCGGGCTACCTGCCTCGGCTCGCGGTGATGGTGAACAAGCTGTTCAAGCGGATGGGTCTCAACGGAAAGGCCGTGCTCCCCATGGTGCTCGGCCTCGGTTGCGACACGATGGCCACGATGACGGCCCGGATCATGGAGACGCGCAAGGAGCGGGTGATCGTCACGCTGCTCCTCGCCCTTGCCGTGCCGTGCTCGGCACAGCTCGCGGTCATCCTGGCCATGACCGCGGGCCTGTCACTCACCGCCAACCTCTTCTTCGTCGGCACCCTCGCCCTGGTGCTGTTCCTCATCGGCTGGCTCGCGGCCAAGGTGCTGCCCGGCCGCGGCTCGGACTTCGTGCTCGAGCTGCCGCCGCTCCGCGTGCCGCAGCCGGGGAACATCCTCGTGAAGACCACCTCCCGGATCGAGTGGTACCTGCGCGAGGCGCTTCCGCTCTTCCTCGCCGGCACGCTCATCCTCTGGCTGCTCGACCGGTTCGGCGGCCTGGGGGTCGTGGAGCGCGCTCTGTCGCCCGTGGTGGTGGGACTGCTCGATCTGCCGAAGGAGGCGGCGGGCTCGTTCATCCTCGGGTTCCTGCGCCGCGACTACGCCGCCGCGGGGCTCTTCCACCACTTCGAGCCCGCGCTGCGCTCCGGGACCATGACCTGGGCAATGGAGGTGCAGGTGGTGGTGGCGCTCGTCACGATCACCCTCTTCATCCCGTGCATCGCCAACTTCTTCATGATCTTGAAGGAGCGGGGCTGGAAGACCGGCCTCGGCATGGCGGCCTTCATCCTCCCGTTCGCCTTCGGCGTGGGCGCGGTGGTGAACCAGATCATGCGCTTCATCGGGTAGGGGGATAGGAGATCGCCGTGCCGGCGCTCGTCGCCCGACGCGAAACCTGCCCGCTCTGCGGAACCGCCTTCGACGCGGAGGGGCAGGGGTGCAGGCCGAGCTGCCCGCTGGCGAAGGGCTGCAGGGTCGTGTGCTGCCCGTCGTGCGGGTATTCCTTTCCGCAGGAGCGCGGGGCGGCGCTGGGGCTGCGCAGGCTGCTCGATCGTCTGAAGAGGAGAGGGGAGAGTACACCTTGAGTGAGCGCACCCAGCGGGACGACGAGGTCCTCGAGGCCGTGTTCGTGGAGCGGGAGGCAGGGCGCGACCAGGCGGACGGGATCCTCGCCGCCGCGGCGGGTGAAACGAGCGCTGAGGGAAACGCCCCGGCCGGACACGCCCCTGGCGCAGGGGAGCACGATCTCGATGCGCTCGCGGCAGCCGGCCTCCTGGAGCGAGACGGGGCCCGCGTGGCGCTCACGCCGGCGGGCGAGCGTCGCGCGAGGGACGTCGTTCGCCGGCACCGGCTGACCGAGCGGCTGTTTCGCGATCTCCTCGCGACCGGCGAGGCGACGATGGAGGCCCAGGCCTGCGAGTTCGAGCACATCCTCTCGCCCGAGGCGACGGAGTCGGTCTGCACGCTCCTCGGCCACCCGCCCACCTGCCCGCACGGGAGGCCCATTCCGCCCGGGCCGTGCTGCAGCGCCTATGCTCGCACCGTGCGGCCCCTCGTCACCGGCTTGCCGTCCTTCCCTCTGGGCGCCACGGGCCGGATCGTCTTCATCGCCCCCAAGTTCCACGACCGAATGGACCGGCTCGCGGCGCTGGGCGTCATCCCGGGCTCGACGCTCCGCCTCCACCAGCGGGCGCCGTCCTACGTCATCGAGGTGGGTGAGACCACGATCGCCCTCGACCCGGAGATCGCGAGCGAGGTGTACGTCAAGCCCACCGAGGCCGCCGTGTAGGCGATGTCCGCCTCCCCGGATCCGGCGGGATCGCGCTACCGGCCGATTACTGGACGGCCCCGGCGCGCCTGCTACGGTCGAGCGGCCATGGCGGGCTTGCGCGTGCGCAGGTGGGCGATCTCCGGGGCGGCGGTGATGGGCCTGGCGCTGCTCTCGGCGGTCACGCGCGGCGGAATCCGCGACGCTCTCCAGCTCGGCACCGAGGTCGACCGGATGCGGGCGGAGAACGCGCGGCTCGCCGCCGAGAACGCGCAGCTCTCGCTCGAGATCCATGCCCTGAAGACCGCCCCGGCCGCGGTGGAGCGCGCCATCCGCGAGGAGCTCCGCTACATCCGGCCCGGTGAACGGGTCTACGTGCTCGAGGACCCGCAGCGGGAGGGCAGCCGGTGATGCGTCGCCTCCCGGTGCCTGCGCCGGCGCACCCGGGGTGGGCGGGAGAGCGCCCCGCGGGCCCGGTGGCGACGGTCCAGCAGCGGCTGGCCCGCCAGCGCCCGAGGCCCATCCTCGTCCGGCTCTACGCGGC
>JAEZXM010000292.1 GCA_023419875.1 Pseudomonadota bacterium
CTCCACGGCCGACCTCTCGGACGCGCGGGCGCTCGCGGCGGGGATGGCGGGCTGCGCCCTCGCGGTCCACTCGGCGGCGAAGGTGGAGCAGTGGGGGCCTGCGGAGGAGTTCCACCGGGTGAACGTCGAAGGCACCGAGAACGTGCTGGCGGCCGCCCGGAGCGCGGGTGTGCCGCGCCTCGTTCACGTCGGAACCGAGGCGGTGCTGGCGGACGGGCGGCCCATCGTGAACGCCGACGAGTCGCGGCCCACCCCGGCGCGGCCGCGGGGCGCCTACGCGGAGACCAAGGCGCTCGCCGAGCGGCGCGTCCTCGAGGCGAGCTCACCAGGCCTCGAGACCGTGGTCGTGCGCCCGCGGTTCGTCTGGGGCCGGGACGACACCTCTCTCCTCCCGAAGATCGCCGACGCCGCGCGGCGCGGGACGCTCGCGTGGATCTCCGGCGGGAGCTACCTCACCTCCACCTGCCACGTCGCCAACCTCGCGGAGGGGATCGTGCTCGCCGCCGAGCGTGGCCGTCCCGGCGGCGTCTACTTCCTGACGGACGGCCCGCCCATCGTGTTCCGGGTCTTCATCGGTGCGCTCCTCCGGACGCAGGGGATCGAGCCCCCATCCCGCTCGATTCCGCGCGGGCTCGCTCGCGCGCTCGCCGCGACGCTCGAGGCGGTCTGGCCCGCGCGCGCCGCGCACCCGCCGCCCGTCACCCGGACCCTGCTCGCTGTGATGGGTGTGGAGGTGACCGTGAACGACGCCCGGGCCCGCGCCGAGCTCGGATACCGCGAGGTCGTGACGCGCGAGCGGGGACTCGAGGAGCTGGGCGAGGCGGCCGCCGCACCGGACGAGGCCATCGCGCGGCTTTCGCCGCCTCGTTAGGCGCATCGCGTGGTCAAGCCCGGCGCGGCGTCGCCGTCTTTGACGGGGACTACTCCACCATCACGCTGGCGATCGGACCGCACGACCGGCCGCTACTCCCCCGCGCTGCTGTCCACCGCCAGCGTCCGGAAGAGCCTGCGGGCGCAGAGCGCGAAGACGACGATCACCGGCAGCATCGTCACCGCGGCCCCGGCGAACATCGGGCCGAGCGGCGGGTGCCCGGTCCCGAGGAGCGACCGCAGCGCCAGCGGCGCGGTGTACGCCTTCATGTCGTGCAGGGTCATCATCTGCCGGTACAGGTCGTTCCACGCGCCGAGGAAGCCGATGAGCGCCAGCGCGGCCAGCGCCGGGCTCACCACCGGCAGCACGATCCGGAAGAAGACCCCGGTCGTGCCGCACCCGTCGAGCCGCGCCGCCTCGACGAGCTCTCGGGAGATCGCCTTGCCGACGTACTGGCGCATGAGGAAGATGCCCAGCGCGCTGGAGGCGGCAGGCACGACGAGCCCGTGGGCGTGGTCGTTCCACTCGAGCCAGCCGATCATCATCCGGTGGGGGATCATCCCCAGGAAGCCGGGCACGAGCAGCGTCGAGAGCAGGAGCGCGAACAGCACGTCCTTGCCCTTGAACTCGAGCATCGCGAAGGCGTAGCCCGCGACCGAGCACAGCAGGACTTGAAGGAGCGCCACCGCGCCGGCCACCCGCAGGCTCATCCCGAGGTTCTGCCAGTAGTGCGGGAGCCGCTCGAGGAGCTCGGCGAGGTTGGCGCGGAAGGCCGAGCCGAACCAGATCGGCGCGGGCGCCGAGGTGATCTCCTGATCGGTGTGGGTCGCGAACACGAAGACGAGGTACAGCGGCAGGAGCATCGCGAGGCCCACGCCCACCGCCAGGGCGCGGCCCAGGAACCCCCGCGAGGTCCGCTTCGTCGATCGGCTCATCGCAGCGCCCCCTGCGGCAGCGCCGCCGCCCGCGTACGCCGGCTCCGGGCCCAGCGGAGCACCGGCTGTTCGATCACCTGCCAGGAGATCCAGGCGAGCAGCGCCGAGACCACGACCACCGCCGCCGAGAGCCCGAGCCACAGGCCGATGTTGCGCATCTGGAAGGGCTTGAACGTGGGGAACCAGAGGATCCGGACGAGCTCGATCACCGCGAAGTGCCAGAGGTACAGGCCGAAGGAGTGCTTCGACACCCAGCGGAAGAGTCGGTTGTCGAGCCAGCGGGGCAGGCGGTCCCCGAACTGCATCGCGAACAGGCCGACCGCGATCAGCGCCGGAAACACCGGCGTGATGTAGGGCTGGCGGGTGATGCTGTTCACGCCGCCGCCGAACAGCGCGTACAGGATCCACGCGACGAGCAGCACCCACGCCCCCAGCCGATCGAAGTCCGTGCTGCGGGTCGGGTGGGTGCGCTGCTTCCAGGCGATGGCGAGCGCCGCCACCCCGCCGATGAGGAACTGCGTCATGAAGCTCGGCGGACTCCAGTACGGCAGCCATTCCTTGGCGCCACCGATGAGCCCGAGGTGCCAGCCCTTCCCGTCCTCGCTCATCGGGAAGATGGCGACGACGGCGAGGTGTGCGAGCTGGAGCCCGACGAGCACCCACGCGAGATAGCGCAGCGCGCGCTGCGGTTTCCGGTCGGGCACGAACCACCACATGGGGAGGACGAGCAGCGGCAGGAGGGCGTAACAGAGCACCTCGAAGCTGATCGACCAGAGCACCGGGTTGAGCTCCGTGGGGAAGAGGGTCGTGAAGTGGAGGGCCGACACGAAGGTCGCGCCCGCGACGAGCCGACGGAGTGGGTGGAGCGCCTCGGGCATGACGGCGAGCCCGACGAGGACGCACGCGCCCAGGGCCGCCCAGTACCCCGGCACGATGCGGGCCGCGCGGCGCAGGGCGTAGGTGCCGAGCGACGGCGGACGGGCGCCGTCGAGGAACCGCTGCCAGAACGGCATCGACAGGAGCGCGCCGGAGAGGACGAAGAAGACGCACACGCCCATGTCCGACTTGACGCCCAGGTACCAGAGCGGCTTGACGAGCCAGATCAGCGTCCACTCTCCATCGAGCCGCTGCGAGAGGTGGTGCACGATCACGAGCAGGCACGCCAGGGCCCGCATGCCGTCGAAGCCGCGGAGCGTGTCCGGGTCGGGGCTCTCCGGCGTCTCGAGCGTACGGCGGAGCCAGGCCCACAGGCGCGAGCCCCAGGACGGACGGCGCGGGCGATCGTCGATGGGCGCGCCCGGTCTGTGGGTGCGCGGAAGCGAGGGCCGTCCGCCCACGAGCGCCCACAGAAAATAGATGATCCCGGCGAGCACCAGCAGGACGACCACGCCCATCGCCGCCGCGGCGCCGAAGTCGCCCTGGTTGTAGGCCATGAACTCCATGTAGCCGGCCAGGGATCGGGGCCCTCCCCCCGCGATGCTCCAGACGACGGTGAGCGAGGTCGCGAAGAAGATCATCGGCCGGAGCTGCGGGACCGTGACGTAGCGCAGGGTCTGCCAGGCGTTGGCGCCGTCGATCCGGGCCGCCTCGAGCAGCACCTTGGGCACGTACTGGAGCGCGGTGACGTAGAGGAGCACGTTCCAGCCCAGGCCGTTCCACCAGGCAGCCATGACGCCGATCGCTGCCCGGTGCTCCTCCCAGTTCACCGCCTGCGTGGGGAAGAACATCGCCAGGGGCTTCACCCCGAGCACCTGCACGTTCCCGAGCGCCAGAAGGACGGAGTTCACGAGGCCGCCCTCGCTCGACGTGAACAGCGTCCGGATCACGATGAAGACGACGATCCCGGAGGTGAGGAACGGCAGGAGGTACAGCGCCAGGACCCCGGCGCGGAAGCGCCGGAATGCCCGGTCGATGAACGCTGCCAGGGGGATGGCCGCGACGTGGATGAGGAACCCGGAGACCACCGTGTGCCAGAGGCCGTGGAGGAGGGTGCGGCCGAACCAGTCGTCGTCGACGAAGATCCAGACGAAGTTGTCGAGGCCGCCGAACGAGAGGTCGTCGAACCCCTTGATCGAGTCCCACCGGAACCACGACATCACCGCCGTGAACGCCACCGGCACGAGCCCGAAGACCGCCAGCACCACGATCGAAGGGAGGAGGTAGACGTAGGGCAGGGCCGCTTCGCGGCGTCCGGCGCTTCTTCGGGAGGCTGTCATGCGGGGCGGTCGGCTCCGACGGGTGGGCGCCGAGAGTGTTCGCCGCAGACGGGACGGCGGTCAACAGGAAACGGGCCGGCGCCCGAGGACCCGGGACGCCCGCCGCCGCCCGGGCGGCCGTCACCCGCGCCGACCACGGCGCGCCCGCTCGCGGGCGCACTCCCGGGAGTGTGGCGATGAGCGCCCGCGGACCTTAACGCGTGGGCAATGAAAGGAGTGGTTCGGCCATGCAAGGATCCATCCCCGCAGAGATGAAGGCGGCGGCGTTCGACAGCTTCGGAGGCCCCGAGGTGCTCCGCACGGCGACGTTCCCGGTGCCGCGCCCGGGCCCGCGCCAGGTGCTCATCCGGCTCGACGCCGCCGGGATCGGTGTCTGGGACCCGTTCGTCCGATCCGGCGAGGTCGATCTCGGCGGGTCCGGCTTCCCCAAGATCATCGGCAACGACGGCGCGGGCGAGGTCGTGGCGGCGGGCGGCGAGGTGCGCCGCTTCCGGGCCGGCGACCGAGTCTACGCGTACTCCTTCAAGGGTGGGTTCTACGCCGAGTACGTGGCCGTCGACGAGGACGAGGTGGCCGCCGTGCCCGGAGGGCTGAGCGCGGCCGAGGCGGGCGTGCTCGGCGCCGACGGCGTGACCGCGCTGCGCGGCCTCGACGACCAGCTCCGCCTGCACGCGGGCGAGACGCTCATGATCTACGGCGCGAGCGGCGGGATCGGCCACCTGGCGGTTCAGCTCGCGAAGCGGATGGGCGCGCGGGTCCTCGCCGTCGCCTCCGGGGCGGACGGGGTCGAGCTCGTCCGGAGGCTCGGCGCCGACGCGGCGGTGGACGGGAAGCGCGAGGACGTGGCACGCGCGGCGAAGGACTTCGCCCCGAACGGCCTCGACGCCGCGCTCGTCCTCGTCCATGGCGACAACCTCGCAGCCGCGCTCGCGACCGTCCGCAAGGGAGGGCGCGTCGCCTTTCCGAACGGTGTGGAGCCGGCGCCCCGGGCGCCGAAGGGCGTGACCCTCCTCGCCTACGACGGCGAACCGGGGGTGGACGCGTTCGACCGGCTCAACCGGCTCGTCTCGGCGGGCCCCTTCCACGTGGAGATCGGGAGGGAGTACCGGCTGGACGAGGTCGCGCGGGCGCACCGGGAGATCGAGGAGCACCACCTCGGGAAGATCGGGCTGCGGCTTCACTGACGAGGGAGCCGCCGGCAATCCGGGGAGACGGCCCGCGAGCGCCGCCGGCCGGGCCGACCCGCCGAGCCGGTCCTTCGGCCCATGCCCACGTTCGAGTCCGACGACCCAGAACGGGAGGGCACGGGATGAGAACGATCCAGATGACGTTCGGCGCCGCGGTCGCAGCGGTGGCGCTCGCCTGGTCGGCGCCCGCGGCGGCGCAGGCCACCGGGGCCGGCCAGGGGCAGACCGGGCGATCGGGGCAGGTCACCAACGATCTCCGGGACGCGCTCCAGAAGCTGCACGCCACGAACGAGGCCGAGGTCCAGCTCGCCAAGAGCGCGCAGAGCCAGGCGCGGTCGGAGAGCGTGAAGCAATTCGCCCGGACGATGGAGAAGGAGCATCAGGCGGGGGATCGGAAGCTCCAGCAAACGGCGGGACAGCTCGGCATCGAGCTCCAGGGCGACGCCTACCAGCAGGCGCTCGAGGACCACCGGAAGAAGGCGGAAGGCCTGAAGGATCGACGCGGGGAGCAGTTCGACTCCGCGTTCATGATGCAGATGGTGGACGCGCACGACGACGCGATCGACCTGGTCCACGACGCGGCGGAGGACGCGGCGACCCAGGGTGTCCCGCAGCTCGCGCAGACGCTGGGTGAGACCGAGGGCAAGCTTCACCACCACCACGCGATGGCGCAGCAGATCCTGATGAGCCTCGAGCGGCAGCAGGCGCAGGCGCAGAGCCAGCCCGGCCAGGACGCGACCGGCACGGGCGTCGGCGCCGGGCAGGATGCGGGCGCGGCGGCCGATCCGGCGTCGCCCGAACAGGCGCCGCCCGTCGAGGGGTCGGAGGAGCCCGAGCCGCAGGAACAGCAGGGGCAGTGACCGAGCGAGCCGGGCTGCCGCGCACGGCGAGAGCCGCCGCGGCAGCCCCTCGCGCGCTCGTCAGCGCAGCGCCAGCACCAGGTCGTACGCGTATCCGCTCAGGATCCCGCCGGCGAGGATCAGCCCGACGTAGAGCGCGATCGCCCGGAGGCGGAGGAACGTGGCGAGCCCGGCCACGACCCATGCGCTGGTGGCCGGGCCGGTGATCATGAAGGCCAGCATCGATCCCTTGCTCGCGCCGCTCGCGACCAGCGATTGCACGAGGGGCACGGAGGACTCGGTGGTCACGTAGAAGGGGAGGCCGGTCACGGCGGCGAGCGGGACGGAGTAGGCGTGCCCTTCGCCGAAGAGCGCGCCGATCAGCTCCACCGGGACGAGGCGGTTGATGAGGTGGCCGACGGCCACGAAGATCGCGAACGACAGGAGGATCTTCCTCGCGCCCACCTCGCGCAGCGCCCGGAACGTCTCCGGCACCCGCAGGCGCGAGACCAGGGACGGGATCGACGCCAGGAGGGGCGACGTCCCGTCGACCACCGCCGCACCGGTTGCCGGATCGATGGCCACGGCCTCGGGGCTCGCGAGCGCGCTCGCGCAGCACTGGGCCGGTGCGGCC